>JANWYZ010000201.1 GCA_025054895.1 bacterium
ACCTGCCTGCGCAGGTTCCCCAATCCGCGAAGGCGGATTTTGTCCCACCAGTGCCCCCGATTTCAATCGAGGGAAGGATGCGCGAATCGTGAAATCACAACTTAACAGAGCACTAGGGTCCGGTTCAGTGGTCTCTAAGACTCTTCGCTGAGGGCGGTCTCATCCTGTTGTTATTCTAACTGGTGCAGGGCGGGACGCTTCTCCTGCGCTGCGTGAAAACCCGCTTAGCAATAGGGGAGAGCCTGAGGGCTCTCCCCTTGCCATTCATGACAGCCGTGTCTAACGCCCAACTACAGTCGGTTCTGCAGGTTGACGCGCCACTGGTAGAGCACCGGCGTCCCCCGTTTAATCCACTTGGAGTGCCCATCGGCGAAAGTAAAGTTGGCGCCCTCGTTGTGGCGGAAGCGAGGCATTCCCGTTCGGCTGAGGGCGTTCCACGGGTTGATGGGATTGGTCGCATCGGCGTCCAGTATCCTGCCGTCGGGCAGTCTCCACAGCAGCACCGAGCGCGGGTTCACCTGGTTGTCGTCCCAGTAGTTTTCAGGCGGGATGGCGCCGGTTGCCGGGTTTTGCCATACCTCTGGTGTCCACCAGTTCCAGAACGTAGAAGAGCAGTTCATATCCCACTCCGGCACTTGGCTGGTGTCACCCTGCATGATGGTCTCTGCTACGCGCGGGATGGAACCCTGCGACCGGTAGTTCAACACGTCATTGTAGGCGTAAGCCCATCGATCCGGGCGCGTCGCACTGGGGCAGGAGCGCAACCCAGGACGCGTCCACATCTGCTCTACGGTCGTGTCCTTCATGTAGGGGATAAGCAACATCATGTACCACGCCTGGTCGGGGTCGGGTCGCCACCCAGGTGGGTACACTTCGTCGTAATCCTGAATGTACATCATGCACGCCAGACCGATTTGCTTGTTGTTGGACAAACAGGTCGTTTGTCGGGCCTTTTCACGTGCTTGCGAGAATACAGGGAACAGAATCGCTGCCAGAATCGCGATAATCGCGATCACAACGAGCAACTCGATGAGGGTAAAAGCCCTTCCGTGTTTCATGGGAGACCTCCTTCTTTCTTTGATGAAATCGTGCTGTGAGTGTATTTCTGCGACTCTGCTGAAACTGCTGAAGAACGGCGAACACGGCTGTCATGAAACGATTAAGTATTCTACTCTTTAGTATACGCGAGCTTTTGAAAAGAGTCAATAGGGTAAGCCGTTGGCAACAAAGATTTTTTGAGAAAAGATGGCTTGGGCGAGGGTGCTGCATGATGCACTGCACATGGTATAATAAAAACCCAAAGGAGGATGTTGCCCTATGCCCACGCTGTTCGAGAAAATCTGGAACACGCACGTCGTCCACGAGGAACCGGGACGACCCACTTTGCTATATATCGACCGCCACTTTGTACACGAGGTTACCTCTCCACAGGCGTTCGACGGTTTGCGGGAGGCAGGGCGCGCGGTTCGCCGTCCCGACCTGACCTTCGCCACCATGGACCACAACGTGCCGACGGATAACCGTCTGGTAATCGCTGACCCCATCTCTCGCAAACAGATTGAGACGCTTCGGCATAACTGCCAGCAGTTCGGTATCACGTTGTTTGACCTCGACAGCGAGGACAACGGCATCGTGCATGTCATCGGTCCAGAACTGGGCATTACCCTGCCGGGCTTGACCATCGTATGCGGCGATAGCCATACTTCCACACACGGCGCGTTCGGCGCGCTGGCGTTCGGTATCGGCACGTCGGAGGTAGAGCATGTACTGGCAACGCAGACCTTGCCGCAAGTGAAGCCGCGCACGATGGCGGTCCGGCTCGAAGGCAAACTTTCTCTGGGGGTTACTGCCAAAGACATTATCCTGAGTGTTATCGGACGCATTGGTGCGGGCGGAGGTACTGGATGCGTCATTGAATACTTGGGCGAAGCCATCCGCTCGCTGAGTATGGAAGAGCGGCTGACGATATGTAATATGTCCATCGAAGCGGGCGCACGCGCTGGCATGATTGCCCCCGACGAAACCACCTTTGCCTATCTGGAGGGCAGACGCTTTGCGCCACAGGGTAAGCAGTTCGAGCGAGCGGTCGCCTACTGGCAGACTCTGCCGTCCGATCCGGATGCACGATTCGACCGCGAGGTGCAATTCGATGTCTCTACCTTTGCGCCGCAGGTCACGTGGGGTACAAGTCCGGAGCAAGTGGTGGATGTGACCGACTGCGTGCCAGACCCCGCTTCTTTCACCGACGAAACGAAGGCGAAGGCGGCGGAGCGCGCCCTGCAGTATATGGGACTGAAGCCGGGTATGCCTGTCTGGGAGATTCGGGTAGACCGGGTGTTTATCGGCTCATGCACCAATGGGCGACTGAGCGACCTGCGCGCCGCGGCGGCAGTGGTGAGGGGCAAGAAGGTGGCTCCGCATGTACGGGCGATGGTAGTGCCCGGCTCGCAGAGAGTGAAGAAGCTGGCGGAAGAGGAAGGGCTACATCGCATCTTTATCGAGGCAGGCTTCGAGTGGCGCGATTCGGGTTGTAGCATGTGTCTGGGCATGAACCCCGACATCCTGCAGCCGGGCGAGCGTTCCGCCTCCACCAGCAATCGCAACTTCGAAGGCAGGCAGGGGCGAGGTGGGCGCACTCATCTGGTCAGTCCGCAGATGGCTGCTGCCGCCGCAATCGCAGGGCACTTTGTGGATATTCGCGAGTGGTACCGCGAGGGCAAGATCGACGAGGAGGTGCTGCGCCGATGAGACCTTTTGAAAAGACGACCGCGCTGGTGGTTCCACTTGACCAGCCGAACGTAGACACTGACCAGATAGTACCTAAACAGTTTCTGAAGCGCGTAGAGCGCACCGGCTTCGGGCAGTTCCTGTTCTATGACTGGCGATTTCTGCCCGACGGCTCGCCCAACCCTGAGTTTGTGCTCAACTATCCACGCTACCAGGGGGCGCAGATTCTGCTCACCCGTGAGAACTTCGGTTGCGGTTCCAGCCGCGAGCACGCTCCATGGGCGTTGCTGGACTATGGCTTTCGGGTGATCATCGCTCCGTCTTTCGCCGACATCTTTAAGACTAACTGCTTCAAGAACGGCATCCTGCCGATAGAATTACCGATAGAGACAGTAGACGACCTGTTCCATCGAGTAGACGCACAAGAAGGCTATCAGCTCACCGTGGACCTCGAGGCGCAGACGCTTATGGGCAGCGACGGCTTCGCCTGCCGTTTCGAGATAGACCATTTCCGAAAGACATGCCTGCTGGAAGGGCTGGACGATATCGGTTTGACCTTGCAGCACGAGGATAAGATCGCCGCCTACGAAGCCACACACCGCGAACCCTGGCAGGCGGCAATAGCGGGCAGATAGATGGGTGGTCCAAGCCTTTCTGTGGTACAATGATGGATGAAAGGAGCCGACAGAAGTGCCCGTTAGCGTTTCCGACATCAGCGAGCTGATAGAACTCCTGCGCAGTAACCCCGAGTTGCGCAGACAGGTTTTTGTCGCCATTGCTCCTGACGAATTCCTCGCCCTACCGGCAAAGGTGGAGCGTTTGATCGAGGAGTTCGGGGAGCGTTTTGCCCGCATAGAGGCGACGCTGGAGCGCCAGATTCAGTCCTCCGAGGAACGCTTTGCCCGCATAGAAGCGGCGTTAGAGCGTCAGGCGCAGGAGTTTGCGGCGTATCGTCAAGCATCGGAGGAGCGCTTTGCTCGCATAGAGGCGGCGCTGCAGGCTCTGACAGAGAGTCACAACCGTGTGGTGGAGGAGCTTGCCGCCTATCGTGAGGCGACCAACGCCCGGTTAGACCATCTGGACCTGCAGATAGCGCTGCTGGCAGAGAAGATAGACAGGCTGGTCGAGTGGCAGAAAGTTCGCGACGTGCATATCGACGACTTGCGCGGCTGGCGTCTGGAGATGCACTACGCCAAGCATATCCACGCCTATCTGGGCAAGGTGATGCGCCGTTTGAAGGTGTTGTCGCCGCCAGATATCGAGGAACAGGTGCGGCAATCGCTCAGCGGCGACGAAATCGTGGACATCTTCTCGGCGGATATCATCGCACGAGGACGAACGCTAGACGCACCAGATAGAGATGTGTATCTCGTGATGGAAGTATCGATGGTGGTGGACGTGAGTGATGTCGCGCGGGCGCGCCGTCGCGCCGAGCTGATGCGCAAAGCAGGCTACCCCTGTGTGGCGGCGGTAGGGGGACATGGCATTACTGAGGAAGCAAAGCTGGAAGCACAGCTCACAAACGTCTTGTGCGCGTTAGACGGCAACCTGCAGGGTTGGGATAGCGCACAGGGGCAAGCGGTGTCTCCAGACTCAGCGTAGGGTTCATCAGGCTTTCTTCCATGATAGCTCGGCTCTTGTTAGCACATATAAACACCCCTTGTCTCCTTCTCGAAGGCTGGCTCCCGACGTGCAACGGGTAAGCTGAGTGCCGTGCTCATCTACACGCTTGTCTTGCGCTCTGCCAGCAAAACCCCTGACTAAAAGGTCAGAATAGAGCAAGTGCTTGGGAGTGCAACTTGACTCCTAATGTTTGATATGCTAAACTTTATCCGTCAACGAGACGTGACTGATGTTCGGGAAGGATATATTCCATCGACATCCGCCTTCATATCCCTCCTGACGCCGCAGGCGTGTTGTTGAACACCAACGACTTCATGAGGAAGGAGAGCTCTCGATGCGCTCAGCAGGTATCTTGTTCACGTTACTGGCGCTGTTTAGCCTCACCAGCAACCTTCTCGCGCAACAACCTTTTACCTATCAGGGGATGCTTCGCAGCTCGGGAATCCCAGCTAGCGGCAACCACGATTTTCAGTTCAGCCTGTGGACGGCGAGTTCTGGCGGTTCACAGGTAGGTTCCACAGTGACCCGCATCGGCGTCAGCGTTAGCAACGGGCTGTTCACCACTGAGTTAGACTTCGGCAACGTGTGGGACGGATCCGACCGATTTTTGCAGATAGCGGTGCGCCCTTCCGGTGGTGGGTCGTACACCACCCTTTCTCCCCGCGTGAAGGTGAACCGCGCCCCCTACAGCCAGCTGGCTTACACCGCTTTGAGCGTCCCATGGAGCGGCATCACGGGCATCCCTGCAGGCTTTGCAGACGGCGTAGACAACGACACTACCTACGCGGCGGGAGCAGGCTTGCAACTTTCGGGCAACACCTTCTCCATCGCCAACGGCGGAGTGGTATCCGCCATGCTGGCAGATGGCTCCGTAGTGACCAGCAAGATAGCGGATGGAGCCGTGAACTCCGCCAAAATCGCGGACGGCGCCGTCGCCACCGCAGACATCGCGGATAACGCCGTCACCGCTGCCAAAATCGCTAACGGTGCGGTGACCGATGCGAAGCTTTCCAATACAGGCGTGGCGGCGGGCACCTACGGCAGCGCGACACAGGTGCCGCAGATTACAGTGAACGCGCAGGGACGGGTGACAGGCGTCACCAACGTCGCCGTTTCGGGCGGTCCGCCTAGCGGTCCAGCGGGCGGCGACCTGACGGGAACCTACCCGAACCCGACCATCGCCGCGAACGCGGTGAACAACGCGAAACTCGCCAGCGATACAGCGTCGCTGGGCAAGGTGTCAGGCGGGTTGCTGTACACGAACGGCAGCTTCCTCGGCTTGGGCACGACTTCGCCCATCGGGGCAGGGCGATTCGTGATTGCAGCAAACACCTCCGGTTTTACCGGGATGTACGTGCACACGACTTCCAGCTCTGGCGGCCAGCCG
>JANWYZ010000202.1 GCA_025054895.1 bacterium
GCCAGCAAAGCCAAACCGCTTGTCGCACGATGGGTGAACTCGATGAGGGTTTCTACCGACTGCGGGCGCGGTATCACCTCGCCGTTGCAGGTAGGCCAGTGGCTACCACATCCTGCGCCGCTGCCTGTAGCGCGCACAAACGCCCCCCACAGGATGACCAGAACGTTATACGCCAGAACACCCCAGCAAAACCGTGCTAAATGGTTCATCGGAGCAGACCTGCCTGAAATCCGGTTTGCTGTGCTAAGCGGAGTGCAGCCTCGCGAAGATTCCGTGCTTTGCCCAGAACAACAGACATGCAACCCATTACTATCCACCCCCCAGCCAGGCGGATTATGAGGAATATAAAAGACACTTCAGGGAACCTTCCGCCCAATTATACCCTATCGTTGCGCTACCGCAATGGGACGAGGGCGAACCTCAAAAACTACTACCGATTTTTCACGGAACCGTTCTACCAGTGCCCCCCGCGCGATGGCGTCCACCACGAGCCTGCGCCACCCTTCTCCTTCCGAGCCCGGAGGCACAAACGCCAGGTTTTGCAACACTACCTGATATCCCATGCGATGCAGGCTGCGAACTAGCATGTCGCCATCGGTCATCGAATCGTAGTCGATCAGCGTGTGGTGTCCTGGGTTGCCCCACAGGTAGCGTCTCTGCAGGTAGAAGCCGCGCGTTTCGTCGTACAATACCACCCCTGCGTCGCGAGGCGTATGGCGGTTTATCCACTCGCAGGCTTGCCACAGCCCAGGCAGGGTATCCTGTAGATACACCGAGGCGCCATCGCGCCATACCGTGAGCGACTTGCTCCACAAGGGCGAAATGCCGAGGGCGCACCATAGCATTTGCAGTACCATCGCAACCTGCATCGCTCGCGCCGTCCATCGGCGCTCTTGCTGCACAGCCAGCCATCCGCACCACAGCGACGCCAGCGGGAAGATAGTCATCAGATAGCGCACCTGCTGCATTAACACAAACCATAACACCAGCGACACCAGCGAAAAGACAACCCACCACCGCGCAGAATCGGGCAGGCATCGCACGAAGAACAAAGGTATTAACCCCGCCAGATATACAAAGCCCACAGAACCAACAAAAGGCAGGGGGTCAAAAAAGCGGTTCCAGTAAAATGTAAGGTTAAACGGCGCAAGCAACAGCTGGTGCGGTTCACGCCCCAGTCCAAACGCCAGCTGCGCCTCGCGGTAGATTCGGGCGTTTTCGGCTGTCCAGTTGCGCCCGCCGAACAGCTCGTAAAAGAAGGGGTAGACCGGGTTTCCTGTGTACAGATAGGTTTTAATGTACCATGGCGCGCCTACCGCCACCGCGACACCCATGCATAAAACGATCTCCGTAAGACGTATCTGACGCTGACGCACAGATTCCCAGAACAACAACACCGCCAGCAACCCCATACTGCCCAGCGCGGTCATCTTCGTGCCCAGAGCAAGACCGCCCATCAAGCCTGCCATTGCCAGCCACCCACGGCGAGCCGAGACATCTTTCTCCCCCGACGCGCTCCATGCCGCCAGCAGACACAACAGGGTATAGGCGGTGGTAGCAAGGTCGGCGTAGGCGACGGTGGATTCCCACAATACCACCGGCACCGAAATCAAGCTGATCGCCGCCCAGAAGCCGTTGAACCCCGCGCGACATGCGAACGCAAGCGTTCCTGCCACCACCAGCAGCAGAGTCGCCCAGTGGAATACCTTTGCCCCTCCCGCGCCCATCCCAACCCCCATCGCCCATAGATACTGCATCTCGATCACAAAGGGGAAGTTCGAGTGATGCATGAAGGGTATGTAGCCGATCCGCCCCTCGCGCAGCCAGATAGCAGGAGCAGCCAGGTGATACGACAGCCCATCCCAATCGGTAGCAGCGGGAGGTGAAGCTACCATCGGTAGCGCAAGCGCTGCCAGCAAACCCAACGGCAATACCAGTCGCCGCGAGAGGAAAGATGTAGATGTATGCACGTGCAAGGCGCGAGTGCGCCGCCATGCTTGTCCGCCCGCTACCAGAATCCCCGCGAAAAGCAGCCACAGCATCCCTCGCTCGAGCCGCCCCAGCAACCCTGCAAGGAGGGTGAGATATGACAGCACACCTGTGCTCAGCGCAAGACCAAAAGCGAATCGCTCGCCCGCGTTCACAAAGGGTAAACGCCACAACCGACACCACATAGCCCCTGCCCACGCCAGCAGGGCAACCGCCAGCAAGGCGGGTATCCAGCCCCACGCCTCGTACAGCCTTATGTTATCCACCGCAGTATCTCCTCATCAGACGCCGGTGCGGGCGATAAGGCAATAGCAGGGGCAAAGGCTGCCCATTGAGATAGACGTGCTTCGTCTGGGGTTAAATGGTGAATAAGTACCTTCGCGGGCAAAGCCAGCACCGCTGCTGTTGCCCAGTCGCCTAACCTGCGGATGCCCGGAACCCACACATTCTGCAAAAAGAACCGGTTGCTGCCATCACAACCGTTCAAATCGGCAACAACAGCCTGCACCTTACGGTCACAAGACGCTGCCAGCAACGCCCACCACCCAGCGTTGCCTGTTCCTGCAATCGCTACCTGTCTTACCCCACGCTGCGAGCGCAGCCATCCTAAGGCGGTCAGTGTGTCCTGTACCTGCCATTGGGTATCGGTGCGGTTGAAGGTCTCGGGGAAGTTGCCTTTCAGCTCGCGCTTGCCGAATCGGCGCAGGTGTTCGCCCGTACCGAAGGCGTCCAGCGTTAGCACGGTATATCCCGCATCGCACAGGCGGTGCAAAAGCGACTTGCTGCGCAACCATGCCTCCGTACCCTCCGGGTGGAGCAACAAAACCGCTCTTTCCGAAGTTCGCCTCGTCGGCTGAAATAACGCGCCGAGCACCACCTCGCCCGAGCCTTTGCGGCGGAAAGCGATACGTCGATAGGGTAGAGGAGCAGCAGCCTCCTGATTGTCTGGTAGTGATTCTATCTGAGCAGGTGTTACGTTCTCCACTGCCAGCGTATGCAGCCAGGCGTTGCCCAACCACCTTCGGAAAGCGGGAACCTGCTGGGGGGTGCGTGGGAAACGTTTGCGTAGCTGTTCTGCATCCTGTCGGCGCAGAGCTTCCAGCACCGCCTCACCACGCTGGTATCCTGCTGGCAGCATCCCGTCGGGGAAGACGCGTACCTTCTCCGGAGGGTCCACTTTGAATGGAGGTTCGTGTTCAGGCGCGTTGCCGCCCAACCATTTGCCAAAGAAAGCGTAGACCGCCTCACGACTGGCGCGGTTGTAGTTGTGCCCGGCTTCGAAAAGCGCGGCGGACACACGCGATTCTGCCCCCAGCAGCGCATACAGGGCGCGGGCGGCGGGGTACTCCTCCTGCATGGTATTCCTCGTCCAGTCGCCGGTAGCCGCTACCAGCAACAGCGGGCGAGGCGCAGCCAGCGCGGCGATCTCCACGTTGTTTGTGTCCAGCCGCAATCCGGGCGCGTTTTCGCAAAAACATCCGCCTTGAAAGTGCGCCGACACCATGCAAACCGGCGCAGCAGCAGCTACACGAGGTTCCACCGCCGTCAGCAAGAAGGTCTGGGTGCCCCCGCCGGAGGAGCCTGTGCAACCGATCCGGCGTGTATCTACCTCTTTCAAAGAGTGTAACAGGTCCATCGCCCGCAGACTATTCCACAGCTGCAGTCGCAACAGGTGTATTCCCCACAGCTCCCACTCCTGACTGATGCGCTGGTGAGGTAGTTGCATACTATCGTTATAACCCACCATGTCGTAGCTGAAAGCGATGTAACCCTGCTTTGCCAGGTTCACACACAGCCCCGCATACGAGGTACCGCTGTTGTCGTTAGGGTCGTCGGTTAGCCTGCCTTCGCGAGCGTGACCGTGAGGACAAAGCACCGCCGGAAACGGTGGCTTCTTGCCCGCCGGACGGTACAGGTTTCCGGTGCAAAGGAAGCCCGGAAAGCTTTCAAAATGCACTTTCTCCACACTGTAGTCGCGGTGCTCGATGCGCCCGAAGAAGCGCGCTCTCAACGGCGTGCGCGGCGGCAAGGGAAGCAAGCCTGCGCTGCTCAGGATATGTTCTCGCAGCCAGCGCATCCGCATCTCCCAGTGCTGGCGAGAGGCGTAAACAGGCGTGGGCAGGGGCATTTCCCCGTGCCGGACAGTGACCACACGCTCATCGCGAGCAGGCATCTCCATATCGCACCCCCCCATCATGCCAGAGTTCCTTTACACTCTACGCCGGCGTGTTCAGGGTTCCTGCTTTTCCTGTGAGAGAGCGCGTGTGGTAGAATAAAATCAACCGTGTTAGAGCGATACTACTGTCAACCGTGAACCGGAGGTCCGCTGTGCAAAGACTGTGTTACTGTGTTTTGCCAGTTCTGACGCTGTTCTTTGCCCCACTGGTTTGGGCAGAAGGTGAGAACAGTGCGTGCGCTAAACTACTGCCTTCCACCGAGCTGAAAGGCTGGAAAGAGGTCAGCGGCTCCTACCTTTACGGTAAGGGTGAGGGATTGACTGCCATCTATAATGGCGGTTATCAGCTCTACCTGCAAAACGGCGTGCAGGAGGCAGCACAGAAACTATACCAGCGCGGCAACCTGTACGCCACTGTCACTACGCACACGATGAAAGACGCCTCCGCTGCAAGTAAGTTTGTAGAATACTGGCGCAAGGCGCACCGTAAATGGAAACCCCAGCCTCTGAAATTGGCGGGAACAGGCTTCTGGATACAAGCAGACGGCGCAACTACGCTGTACTGGGCAAAAGGACGCTTTTTCGCGATGGTGATGGTCACGCACGATGACCGACAGGCTCTGGATGCCGGTCTGGAGGTGTTACGCGCGGTTGCAGCAAAGGCGAAGTAGGGGGCACGGTTCATCGTGCCCCCTGCTTGTGCGATACTATGTGTTCGGCGTGCCTCCCGGGATACCCGACAGGTCGCAGGGCAACGTATAGGTAGGTACTGTGCCAGAAGATGTTGGTGAGGTACCCGGGATACTTCCTCTACGCGGGTAGTATTTGGCGTGCCCGTCGACGAAGTTGACGTTGATACCGTCCGAGTGGCGCGGGTGTCCCGGGAAGTTGTCCCATCCAAAGGGACCAGAGGGTAGTGGGCACATCGCGTCCACCTGAGGACCTGTGAGGGGTACGTAGGTGCTATCGTAGAACATAGTAGTGTTAGCAGGCTCGCCGATGCCTCCCAGACTCACCACAGGGTCCTGATCAAACAAGCCGGGTGGCAGGGCGGGGTCCTGGAACAGCGCGAAGTTGTACGCATAGGAACCGTAGCGGAAGGCGCCGCTGGTGCGCAATCCCAGCGGGCGCAAGATGGCTTCGAAGTCGATGCCCGGACGCTGAGAGGGGCATACGATGATTTCCACGTTCTTCATGTACGGCATGGTAGCGTCGAAGACGGTAAACACCCGGTCTCCGCTGCCCGGTAGCAGGATGCGATTGTCCATACTGTACACGCTCTGCGGAAAGGTTTCATCGTAGTCCTGCACGTAGGCTAGCGTCGCCAGCGCAAACTGGCGCAGGTTACTCAGGCAGGAAGCAGAACGCGCCTTCTCGCGTGCCTGGGCAAATACAGGAAACAGTATCGCCGCCAGTATCGCGATAATCGCGATAACGACAAGTAACTCGATAAGAGTAAAAGCTGTACGCCGATTCGACATGTATTTCCTCCTTTCAGAAGGTTGTACCGCCATTTTAACCGCTTCTGCGCAATAAGGCAAGAGGCGTTCGGTTAACATCTT
>JANWYZ010000203.1 GCA_025054895.1 bacterium
GTATCGCGCCGGATGGAGGAGCCGCCAAAGCCTCCGAGAAGCAAACCGGGGAGGCTTCCGAAAAGCAGCGCATGGAGATAACGAAGAAGGAAATCGAAAAGATGATGGAGGGTATGCCCGAGTTCAAGCACCTGAAACCGTACGTACAGATACAGATTGTGGACGAAGGGCTTCGGGTGGAGCTGCTGGAGAGCTCGAGGTCGGTCTTCTTCATGACAGGCAGCGCAGAGCTGAATGCACAGGCGCGTCAACTACTCGCCCGTATCGCTAAATACCTTGCTAAGCTGCCCAACCGCATCGTTATCGAAGGGCACACCGACAGTCGTCCGTTCTCACGTGGCGGCATGACCAACTGGGAGCTGTCGGTCAATCGGGCAAACAGTGCCCGGCGCGTCCTGGAAGCGAACGGAGTGCGCAAAGGACAGATTTATGAGGTACGCGGCTACGCCGACAACAAGCTGCGTGTGCCCGACGACCCATACCATTATTCCAATCGCCGTATCAGCCTGCTTATTGCGTATACAAAGCAGTTGAAGTAGAGGAGGATTTTTGGTATTCTTGCGATTGACTCTGCTCTGCGACGAGTGCTATAATACCTTACACTGGGAAAGAGTTTGGGTCTGCCTGCCCGCTTTGCGCACAGGTATCCAGAATGGAGGTTTATCGGTGGTGAAGATTCGCGCCCCACGGCGTTTTTTACCCTGGTTCGCGCTGGCTGTTGTCGCTTTCGGCGCCGGCTGGTGGTTGCGCCAGCAACTATCCACCCTGCCAGTAGCAAATGCTAACCCGCGCGCTCGCCTGACCTCGCTACAGGAGTACTCTCCCAAGCAAAGCTACAACATGGCTCTGGCGCCCAGCGACAGCGCATCCCCGGTCAGCATGGACCTGATGCAGCTCTTCTACAGCGTGTTCAAGTACGTGGAAAAACAGCACGTGGACTATACGCCGGAGCAGGCAAAGCCGATGGCGTACGGGGCGGTACGAGCAATGCTCCAATCGCTCAACGACCCTAACACTCGCTTTCTGGAGCCCGATGAGGCGCGTTTACTGCAGGAGGCTGCAAAAGGCACTTATTACGGTATCGGCGCGGCGCTCACTGTAGTACGCAAAATGGAACAGGATGTGGAAAGACGCGAGCTGACGGTCATCGCGCCTCTACCGGGCAGCCCTGCGGAAAAGGCAGGCTTGCAACCGGGCGACGTGATTACCGAGATCGACGGCAAGTGGGTGATCGCGTACGACCCCTTCCGGCAGGTACAGCGTTCAGGTGTACGTGGCAACGAACTGGTGAAAGCGCTGGAAGAGGCTCGCAAGCGGGTAATGGCTGGACTGGACCTGCGCAAAGCGATGAGCGCGTTAACCAACAAGGACCAGGGGGCGATGACCCTGACTGTCCGCCGGGGACCTGCAACCCTCAAACTCAAGGTAACGCCTGGTGTGCTGACCGTTGAGCCGGTCGCCTATCGACTGATGCCGGGGGGTTTAGGATACTTGCGCATCACCCAGTTCAACGCGCAGACGCCAGACAGCCTCAAGCGGGCTCTGGCAGGGCTGGGCAATAACCTGCGCGGTGTGGTAGTGGATTTGCGCAACAACCCTGGCGGCTCGCTGGAGGCGGCGTCGCAAACGGCTGCGATGCTGGTCAAAGGTCCCACCCTGGCGCTGCTGGAAACACGAGCTGGTGAAAACAAACTTCGTCAACCGGTTAGTATCCATGGCGCCAATCCCCGCGTGAAAGCGCCGATGGTGGTGCTGATCAACCAGGGCACGGCGAATGTGGCAGAGGTGCTGGCGGTGGCTCTGCGCGACAAGGCAGGAGCGAAGCTGGTAGGCGAGCACACTTTTGGCGACGCACTGGTGCAGACCTTTATCCCTCTGCCAGATGGCTCCGCAGTGACGATAACCACCGGCAAGTTTCTTACCTTAAACGGCGGCGATTTTCACGGCAAGGGGGTCTACCCTGCCGTCTCTGCCCCCACAGTGCCCAAGCAGGGGCATGACCTTGCTCTGGAAAAGGCGGTCAGCTTGCTCTCTCAGCGACCAACGACGCGAGTACAGGACGGGAAGAAAGATGCTGAAGAAACGTTTCTCGTTCTCCGGGCTGGTACCCTTGTTGATGACGCTTGCTTTTCTGGCGGGCTTTTTCTACCCGGATATGAAGTCAGGCGGCGTCCGGCGCGCGCTATATGCTGCGCAGACGGTACCACAGCGGGTGAGCCTTGCCCTGCAAATCGAGCAAGACGCTCAGCAAGGCTACCTGTGGCCCGTAGGGCTGTACTGGGATGTGCTCTCGCACTTGCGCAGCCAGTACTACCAGCCGGTGAACGAGAAACAGCTGACCTACGCCGCCATCCGCGGGATGTTAGCCGCTCTGCACGACCCCTATACTCGCTTCATGGACCCCAACGAGTACCGCAGTATGCAGGAGGACACGCGCGGCGATTTCTTCGGCATCGGGGCGCAGCTGCAGGAGAAGGAGGGGCAAATCGTCATCTACCGCCCCATCGAAGGAAGCCCCGCCGACAAAGCAGGGGTAAAAGCGGGCGATGTGATTGTGGAGGTAGACCGCAAACCGGTTGCCGGAATGCGCGTGGATGAGGTGGTGAAGAGGATACGCGGTCCGCGCGGCACAAAGGTAGAACTGACCATCCGGCGTAAGGGAGAAGCGAAACTACTGCATATCACCATCGTGCGCGACCTGATTACCTCGCCCGTCGCCTACGCCTATATGGAAGACGAAACGCTCGGCATAGGACGGGTACGGCTGGAGCAGTTTAATGAGAAATGCGACCAGCTGCTGGTGCAGAAGGTGCGCGAGCTGGAAGCGAAGGGGTTGCGTGCGTTGATTCTGGACCTGCGGTACAATCCGGGTGGACTGCTGAATGTGGCGGTAGACGTAGCCAGTCGCTTTATCGACAGCGGTGTGGTGGTGTTGATACAGGAAAAGAACGGACAGATTACCCGGCTGCATACCGAGCGTGGACGCGCCCTCAAGCCTTATCCGCTGGTGGTTCTGGTCAACGAGTGGAGCGCAAGCGCGTCCGAAATCGTCGCAGGGGCGATCCGCGATAACAAACGAGGGGTTATCATTGGCGAGACCACCTTCGGCAAGGGACTGGTGCAAACCATCTTCCAGCTACAGGACAACTCAGCGGTCGCCATCACCACAGCCAAATACCTCACGCCCAGCGGCTACGATTTGAACCGCAAGGTAGACCCCGAGGGCAAAGAGATTCGGCGCGGCGGCATCCAACCAGACATCGCGGTAAAGCAAAGCGAAGAGATGACCGACATTGACGACCGCGCCCACGATGTGCAGCTGCAGAAGGCAGTAGAATACCTGCGCGAGCAACTGGCGGCGACGCAGGTAGCGTCCACAAAGTAAGGTGATGGCATCCCGAAAACGTTCCACATCGCGAAGGCGGTCGGGGCGGGTTGGACGACTCATCTGGGCACTGTTGCAACTCGCGCTGGTCGTGGTAGGGGTGCTGGTAGTTGCTGTCTACGTTTCCCGCTCCCTGCCCCCTGCTCCAGACGCCGAATCCGGAAGAACTTCCACCACTTCTCCACAGCCGAAGCAACCTGTTCGCCATGCCCCAGCGAATAGCCAGCCGCGCGTCGCCGCAGGTTCCGCCCGCGAGCCGTCCCGTGAACCAGTGCAAACGCCGCAAACTGTGCCTCCCCCCTCCGGCTCGAGCGCAGCGGAAGCCGCTGCGCCGAGAAACCTTAAGGTAACGCCCAGCGAGATCGACGCGGGTTCAACCTCCCAAAAGCTGGTGGCGCTGACCTTCGATGCGGGCAGCTCCGCCGAGCCGGTGCCGCGTATCCTGCAAGCGCTGGCGCGACAGAGCGTCCATTGCACCTTCTTCTTGACAGGTCAATGGATCGAACGCTACCCCGACGCCGCCCGCCAGATAGCCGAAGCAGGGCACGAGCTGGGCAATCACTCATGGTCACACCCCGCATTTACTTCCCTGACCGACGAGCAGATACGCGAGCAGCTTCGCCGCACCGAAGAGATAGCCCAGCGCGTTTGTGGACGCAGTACTAAACCGCTCTTCCGCCCGCCCTTTGGCGCCCGGAACGAGCGAGTACGCTCTGTTGTCGCCGAAGAGGGTTATTTGACCATCTACTGGAGTATCGACAGCTGGGACAGCGTGAAGAAAGACATCACCCCGCAAATGATTATCAACCGCGTGATGCGCGCCATGCGCCCGGGCGCGATTGTGCTGATGCACTGTGGCAGCGAAGCCACCGCTCAGGCTCTGCCTCGGCTCCTTGGCGAGCTGGAGGCGCAAGGATATCGTGTGGTGACGGTGAGCGAGCTGCTGGCTCTTAGCGACGGAGAACCGTAAGAGGCTCTGATGCGCTTTGCAACACCAGCTCCCTCTGCGGGACAGGCAACCCTTTGCGCTTCCGGCGTCTCTCCGCCGGAGAGACGCATGAGGGCAGACACCTGTGCCTGCCCTCACAAAACGACGGCTCACCGGAAGCCTAGAGGCTCGCTGCAGGCTAGAAGCGCAGCTGCAAATGCACTGCCAGCCCATCCAGCTGGTTGCTAACGTTGGTCATGCCTCGCCATACGACGCCGATTTCGAGCGGAACAGAGGTGCCGCCGATTTCTGCGCTAACGCCCACGCTATAGGTCATGCCCGTCTTGGCGTCGCCAGCGACGTTCTTGGCGAAACCGATACCCGTACCAACGCTCCACGTAAAGCGCTCGTAGCTGCCAACAAGGTTGACCTGCACAGGGATGTTTTGCATATCCTTGTTGCCCATGAAGTCGGCGCTGAGGGTGATTTTGCCTTCGAAGCCGGGGCTGACCAGCGGCTGGAAGGCGTATTCCACTCCTGCGGTGAACCACGCTTTACCTGCTGTGTTACGAGCGTCGGACTTTTGGGGGAAGAAGACGCCCGCACGGATGCGCAGGGTGTTGTCCCCAGTTTCCACCTGCGCGCCAGCCGGCACGACGACAGTCACCGCCATCGCCAGAGCGAGCATTATCCACCACTTACGCATGGAAAGACCTCCTTGTGCTGAGATTTTTTGTTGCCGGGGCGAGAAAGTCCGCTCACCCCGTTGACAAATTGAAAGATTTTTGGAATAATATACGGTGCTGGTGGGAAATCTTCCTGCAAAGAGGGCGAATAGCTCAGCCGGAAGAGCGCTTCCCTTACAAGGAAGAGGTCAGAGGTTCGAGCCCTCTTTCGCCCACCACACCTTTTACAGCCGATGCGGGGGCGTAGCTCAGTTGGTTAGAGCGCAGGCCTGTCACGCCTGAGGCCGCGGGTTCGAGCCCCGTCGTCCCCGCCATGTTCAAGCGTGCCGCGGTAGCTCAGTTGGTAGAGCACAGGACTGAAAATCCTGGTGTCGGCAGTTCGATTCTGCCCCGCGGCACCATAACTTTTTATACCCCCCTACCCAACTCGAAAAGCGATATCGAACCGTGCGCCGCCGCCAGAGCGCATCTACCTCCTCCGCTGCCGAAGCGGCTGCAGGCACACTACTGGCTCCCGCGCCAGAGCCGCCCGCAACGGCGACAGGTCGGGCAAGCCCAACGCCTTGCACAGCGCGTCGTCTATCGCCTTGCGAGCGGCGTCCTCCGCCATCTGCGGCAGGGGCAACAACGGCTCTTCGCTCAGGCGGTCGAAGGCTTCCGCCAGCTGCGACAGCTGCGAATCGCTCAGCGCGCGCACGTCTAACACGGGCATGGCGGAAAGCGTG
>JANWYZ010000204.1 GCA_025054895.1 bacterium
CTTCGCGGATTGTAAAACCTGCGCAGGCAGGTTTGTTTCCGTCATAGCCCACCATTTCAATGGTGGGCTATCAGGGAAGTAATCCCAAATTCATACTTTAGCAGAGCACTATCGCCACGTCTTGCCCAGCTGCCTTGCGTAATACTTCCCCGCGTGCTCGCGCAATGCCTGCAGATCATGTTGCCACGCGGCTTCGAGGCTCGCTGTGTGCAGGACCGAGAACACGTAGAGCACCAGAAGCACTGCCATGATAGGCAAGCCACCCCGCCGAATCCCGTCCACCAGTGCAACGCTTGGCTCCCGTCCGCGTATCAACCCCACGACGCCGATAGCTGTTACCAGCATCAACAGCAGGAAGACCACAGCGAACGCCGCTGCCGTCCGGAAGAGAGGAGGTGGCATGATGACAAAGGTGGGCTGACTTCCTTCGGCTTCCACCATGTACGCCAAGGCAGAAAGGGTCTGTGCTGGAAAATCTGCCCACGAGGATAACGAGAACAGCACACCGACGATGAGCAAGGTTACCGGCAACACGATGTAGGAGGTGATGCCCTGTCGCAACCCTGTGCGGGCTATCAGAGCATACACCAGCCACAGAGCCATAACCCCTGAAAGCGAGAACAGCAACAACATATTCACCATCCACGCACGCACAAGCGCCAGGGGCATTCGCAGCCACCGCTCAGGCTGCGTGCCAGCGCGAATGATAGCACGCGCTTCCTCCATCGCCGAGAACTCGCTCTGCGCCCAGCTGGCGTCGGCATCTTTTCCCTGTCGGCGCAGAGTTGCCACAAATTGCTGCACCGCTCTCCGCGCACGTTGTTCCGGCGGCTCTTGCGAATGTGCTTGAGCGGCTGGGGAAATCGCGACAGTTCCCACCGCCAGCGCTACCAGCACGCCAACATCAGTAGAGGCTTGCGCACGTATCAAGCTGGCGCAACGCAGCATTGCCAGGCGAAGGGATGCAGCTTCCCGCTGTTCGCCTCGCTTCTCCTTCTCGAAAGCAAAAGTGCGTGCCATCCTTGTCAGGGAACGAATACCGGCCCAGTGTGGCTCTATCACCGCTCTGGCGTTCAGGAACTGAGAAATCGCGGGTTGCCTGCCAAAGGCGGTCGTCAGCAGATGCAGATGCGCCTCCGCCTCCTCGCTCGTGTAATCATTCCAGCGTGGTTTGCGGCTGGCTCGTTTTATCGCCTCTATCGCCTCCGTGTCTCGCCGAGCGGCAAACAACCCAACCGCTCGCATTAGCGGAAAGTAGGCGTTATCAGGGTCTAACCGCTCGCCCTCGGAGGCAACCTGGTCGTACGCGGCGAGATCCTGGGGATGCGGTGGTGTCAGGCTTTGCGGGTTCGGTCTTTCACCCGGTGGATAAAGCATCCACTCTTCCATACGCCGAATGCGCACACGCCTCATCGTGTCATAACGCAGGATATGGGCGAGGAGGGCTGGACGGTTGGCGAATCGCGGGAGCAAATCGCGCAGGTTCACTTCTGAAGGGTGCGATTCTTCCAGTGTCCACGCCAGCTGGATGAGGTAGTCGTCGGGATGTTGCCGTGCAACTTGCTCCAGCCTGTTGCGAAACCATTCGGGATCGGGTGAAGACACAGTCTCCTGACGCCACTCTCTCAAAGCGATATACGTGTTTTGCGATGAATACAACAACCGGCACTGCGCACGCACCAGCCAGGCGGTGTCGGGACGCCAGGCAAGCACCCCCAGCATTACCACAGGTACAGCAATCAGAGTACGGACAATCCAGCGTCTCGCTTCAGGCGGCTCCCTTTTGTTTCCGTCGGACATACCAGACGCTCCCCGTCAGCAAAGCGCATAACAGCACCCAGTAGTTACTGAAGCGCGTAGCGAAAGTACCGTGTCCATTACCTGAAGACACCTCGGCAACAGCGAGGGTTGCGCCTTCGCCCACTTCTGCCAGGCTGACTTGCTATGCTACTACCTTCTCTACGCCCGAAACGGTTCCTCCTCCGACAAAGTTCTGCCGGATGACACGCGGTCGCCGCTTTTGGCGGGATGTGTGAAGGCGCACTTTTACTCACTCATGCTCAGTCGAGGCTTCGTCCGCCTCCTGTAGCAACTTCAAGTCCTCCTCCGTTAACCGCGCCTTCGCCCACAGGTCGGGACGGCGTTCGCGCGTACGTAACAGCCTCTGTAATCTGCGCCAGCGAGCGATGTTGGCGTGATGACCAGATAGCAGTACATCTGGCACGCGGTACCCGCGGTATTCTGCCGGGCGCGTGTACTGCGGTGGAGCGAGCAAACCGTCTACAAAGCTATCCTGTTGCAGCGATTCGGGGTTGCCTAATACGCCGGGTGCCAGGCGCGCTACCGCGTCGACAATCACCAGCGCAGGGAGCTCGCCGCCCGTCAGCACATAATCGCCGATGGAGACCTCATCCGTTGCCAGATGTTGGCATACGCGCTCGTCGATGCCCTCGTAGTGACCGCATAACAGGATAAGGTGAGGCGCCCGAGCGAACTCCACTGCCATCGCCTGGTTGAACAGTTTACCCTGCGGGGTTGTGACCACAATACGGGCAGGAACCCACCCTGCCTGCTGGCGCAGGTGTTCCACCGCTTCGAAGAAAGGTTCGGGTTTCATCACCATGCCAGCGCCGCCGCCAAAGGGAGCATCGTCGGTAGTGTGGTGCTTATCATGGGTGAACTGACGCAGGTGCACTGTGTTAATCTCTAATACACCTGCCTGCTGTCCGCGCGCCAGCATACTGCACCGCACCACCGGCTCGACCATCTCGGGGAAGATGGTAACGATATCGATGCGCATGGTTTCACTCGTCGTCAGGCAGCAAGCCAGGGATGGGATGGATAGTCATCCGGCGCGCCACAAGGTCAATCTCATGCACAAACTCGGAGACGGCGGGAATCAGTATCTCGCCCACGCGATAGAGGTCATTGGCGGGGTTGAGGATAACCTCTTCAACCTTTCCTAAATACCTACCCGTGTCGGTGAACACATCCAGTCCGACGAGGTCGTCGATGTAGTAGGTGTCTTCAGGCAGGGGCATTCGGTCTTCGATAGGAACCTGCAAGTATCCGCCTCGTAGCCGGTCGGCGGCTTCCACTGTGGTGATTTCTGTGAAGCGTACAAGGTAGCCGCCTTTGAAAGGGCGCGATTGCGCCACGTGCAGGGTGATGCGAGGCATATCGGGCAAGGAAAGCGAAAGACGCGCCCCTCGGGCGAACCGCTCCGGGAAATCGGTCAGCGAGTATACGCAAACTTCCCCCTGTAGCCCGTGAGGCTTGGAGATGTATCCTACGGTACGCCAGCTGTCTCGTTCTGCTTTTCTCATGGCAAGCACCTTCACACGGGCGTTTCCTTACGTCCCGTGCAAAAGTATACCTCGTAGCGCGTCTCACTCGTGAACTCACGCGCAGGATGCGCGTGCCACTGGAGGGATGCGCTCCGTCGCATCCGCAAGGTCATGACGGAGCATGACCCTCCACAGGTTGGAAAGCTGAACGCAGCAAAGCAAATCTCACCCTATTGCCAGCACGAGACCCTTCGCTGCGCCCAGAATGATAGGGTAACGAGGCAACTCTGACCGCGCTACGCAATAATCTCCAGGTAGATTTTGCGTTTGTTCTTCATCGCGGCAGCCTTGGCGATGGTGCGCAGGGCGTTGGCAATGCGCCCCTGTTTACCGATGACCTTGCCCACGTCGCTGGGGGCGACGTGTACCTCGTACGTGGTTGCCACCTCACCCGGAACCTCGTTGATGCGAACTTGATCGGGCTCGTCGACGAGCTCCTTCACCAAATACTCTACCAGTTCTTTCACCTCAGCCACTCCTTTAGCCCTCTCTATAAAGTGAATTTTGGTGAGTAAAGTATTTTACGATTCGGCTGGCGCAGCGGAACCACCTGCTGCTTGTGCCTTACGTTGCTGTAAGGCATCCAGTACACCGGCGCGGCGCAGCACATCCTTCGCCGTGTCAGTCGGTTGCGCTCCGTGCTCCAGCCAGTAGAGCGCCTTGTCCACGTCTACCTGAACGGTAGCGGGGTCGGTCAATGGATTGTAGTAACCGATGGTTTCGATGAACCTTCCGTCTCGGGGCGCCGTACTGGGCGCTACCACAAGACGATAGAACGGACGTTTCTTCGCCCCCATGCGCTTGAGTCGGATCCTTACCGCCAAATCACCCCCTCCTTTCCGTGTGTTTTATCCGAAGAAAGGCAGGCGTATTTTGCGCTTGCCTTTGCCTCCTCCGGACTGCAAGGCGTTTAGCTCTCGGACCATGTGGCGCATCTGTTCGAACTGTGACAGCAGCTCGTTCACCTCGTGCACCGTCGTGCCGCTACCCCGCGCGATGCGCCGCTTTCGGCTGGCGTTGATGATGTGCGGGTCGGAGCGCTCCTCCGGCGTCATCGACAGGATGATGGCTTCCACACGCTTTAACTCTTTCGGGTCTATCTGCACATCCTTTAACTGTGCGCCCAGACCGGGTATCATCTTCAACAACTGGTCGAGCGGTCCCATCTGTTGCATCTGACGCATTTGCACCAGGAAGTCGTTCAGGTCAAACTGGTTCTGGCGCAACTTGCGCTGTAGCTCCTCTACCTGTTTCTGGTCGAAGGTCTGCTGCGCTTTCTCGATAAGCGTCAACACGTCGCCCATGCCCAGGATGCGCCCTGCCATACGGTCGGGGTGAAACACATCCAGCGCATCGGGCTTCTCACCAAGACCGACGAACTTGATGGGCTTACCTACCACAGCGCGAATGGAGATGGCTGCCCCCCCGCGCGTGTCGCCGTCCAGCTTGGTGAGGATAAAACCGTCTACCTCCAGATGACGATGGAACTCTTCCGCCACACGCACCGCGTCTTGACCGGTCATAGCGTCCAGCACCAGCAGTATCTCGTCAGGCTGGGTGGCTTCCTTGACGCGGCGCACCTCTTCCATCATCTCGCTATCGATGTGCAACCTTCCGGCGGTATCCAGGACCGCCACGTCGTATCCCTGCTGGACGGCGTATTGCAACGACTCGTGGGCGATGCGTACCGCGTTTTTGCTGTTGTCGATGGCAAAAACCGGTATCTGCAGGTTTTGACCCAACACCTTCAACTGTTGTACTGCCGCGGGACGATGCACATCCGCCGCTACCAACAAAGGGCGTCGCCCCTGTTTACGCAACCACAGTGCGAGTTTAGCGGCGGTGGTCGTCTTGCCCGAACCTTGCAGACCGCACAGCAGGATCACAGTGGGCGGTTTGGGTGCGAAGCGGATGCCTTCTGCCCCCTCGCCGAGCAGGCTTACCAGCTCCTCGTGAACGATTTTAATCACCTGCTGAGTGGCAGTGAGACTTTCGAGCACCTCGTGTCCGATGGCGCGCTCGCGCACGCGCGCGATAAAGTCCTTCACTACCCTGAAGTGCACATCTGCTTCCAGCAGGGCAATGCGTACTTCGCGCAGCGCTTCGTTCACGTCCTGCTCGGTGACTTTGCCCTGATTGCTCAGTCGCCGGAAGACCTTCTGCAGTTTTTCCGTCAGGCTTTCAAACAATGCTCACATCCGTCGATTACAAATCCGCTATAGTATACACCTGCTTGCAAAACTTGTCAAACGGAGCCGAGGGTATACGAAAAATGGGGCTGAGTTGTTGTGGGTTTGCGTGGTCGCGACGGAGCGCGACCCTCCAGTGGCACGCGCATCCTGCGCGTGGTTCGGAATGA
>JANWYZ010000205.1 GCA_025054895.1 bacterium
GCATCGCCCTTTCGTGCATGTCCAGTGGGTAGTGACGATAAACCACCCGGATTTTACCTTCATATCTGAGCAGTAGTTGCTCCAGCGCTTCGTTACCTCGACGGCAGGAAGGGCACTGCAGGTCGCTGAACTCGATAATCACCACGCGGGCGTTGGGATTACCCTTTTCGGGTCTACCAGATGCAAGCACTTCGTCCAGCTTGATTTCTGTTTGCTTCACGGGCGGGGGTTGTGGGGGGCGAGTGTAGTAGTTGAGCGCAGCCAATCCTGCGCCCAAAATCAAAACCAGCCCCAACATAATCAATAGAAAACGTGTCTCTGACTTCATCTTCCCTCTCTATGCCTCAGATGGTATGGTTAGCGCTTGCGGCTGGCGCCATGCCAGCACACTCAAAACGAACAACGCCGTGGCGATGATGGCAGAAGCCACGCACCACTGGCATATTGCCCGGATGACGAACAGCTCCAGGTAGATCAGATAGACGGAGACCAGAAAGCCCACTATGCCCCACAGGAGCAACAGGCTTGCCATGAACCTTTGTTGATCAGCAGGTACAGAAGGGCGTATCGCACACAACAGCGCGAACGTCAAATAGAACAACGTCCCGTATGCAGCCACCGGTATACCGAACAAGCGCGATGTGGGGTGCTGTGCTACCCGATCGCAACCAGCGTTGGTGCAGGGGATATCCGCGTTCTGCGCATGCCAGTACCACAGCAACCCTGCTATCACCAGTCCGACCGCTGCGAGTGCGAACATCACGCGATTCAGATTGACGGCGCTCATGCTCCTCCATCCACGCACTACTCGTCTGACGAAAGCTGCCCGCTACCCCATCCGGAAGCGTAGTTCGGTGGTTCCTTCACAATCCAGATGTCGTGCGGGTGGCTTTCGCGCAATCCCGCATTAGTAATACGGATGAATCGTGCATTCTGTCGCAGCTCTTCCAGCGTGCGTGCGCCCAGATAGCCCATGCCGGAACGCACCCCACCCACCAGCTGGTAAATGGTTTCCGAAACAGGTCCCTTGTACGGCACGCGACCTTCCACACCCTCCGGCACGAAGCGGTCTGCCCGTTGCTGGTAATAACGGTCGCTGCTCCCCTCCTGCATTGCGCCGATAGAGCCCATGCCGCGATAATCCTTGTACGCCCGTCCCTGATACAGTACGACCTCGCCTGGCGCTTCCTCAGTTCCTGCCAGCAGGTTGCCCACCATCACGCACGAAGCCCCCGCCGCCAGCGCTTTGGTAATGTCGCCTGACCAGCGAACGCCTCCATCGGCAATGGTGGGGATATTGTACTTCGACGCTTCCTCCGCGCAATCCATGATGGCGGTCAGCTGCGGTACGCCCACTCCTGCCACCACGCGCGTGGTGCATATCGAACCCGCGCCGATGCCTACCCGGATACAGTCCGCCCCCGCCTCGATGAGCGCGCGGGTTCCCTCTTTGGTCGCCACGTTGCCCGCAATCACCGGCAGGTTAGGGAACGCCCGCTTGATGGCTTTCACCGCGCTAAGCACGCCTGCAGAGTGTCCGTGAGCGGAGTCCACCACGATGAAGTCCACGCCGGCGTCTACCAGCGCGCTAACCCGTTCCAGAGTCTGACGAAGCGGACCGACCGCCGCGCCAACGCGCAACCGTCCTTTGCTGTCCTTTGTTGCCTGCGGATACTGGCGGATTTTGAGAATGTCCTTGATGGTTATCAGCCCGCGCAGGTGGAAGTGTTCGTCCACAATAGGCAGTTTCTCGATGCGGTGTTCCTGCAGTATCTCTTGAGCCTGCTCTAAAGTGGTGCCGACCGGAGCAGTAATCAGCCCCTCCTTCGTCATAACCTCTTCGATGCGTCGGTCGAAATTCTGCTCGAACCGGATGTCGCGGTTGGTAAGGATACCCACCAGCACGCCTTCCTCGTTGGTGATAGGCACTCCGGAGATGTGGTATCGCTCCATGATGGCGAGCGCTTCGCGGATAGTATTGTGCGGGTTCAATGAAATGGGGTGGACAATAATACCATGCTCGGAACGCTTGACTTTGTCCACCTCTTCCGCCTGCCTCTCGATGCTCATATTGCGGTGGATAACGCCTACCCCGCCCTCCCGCGCGATAGCGATAGCCATACGCGCCTCGGTGACGGTATCCATTGGCGAGCTCACGATGGGCACGCGCAGGGTGATGTCTGCTACCAGACGTGTGGAGGTGTCCACGAGGTCGGGGGTTATCTCCGTGCCGCGCGGTTCCAGCAACACATCGTCGAAACTGAGCCCCTCGCGTATGTGTTGTGCCATCGGTTAACTCCTGCGGGCTTTCTTTTTAGTATACCAAATCGGGCGGAAGATTGGTAGGACAAAACTACTGGCTTTTGTTCCAAAACGTTTTTGTCATAGTGCTCGCCAAGCCATGCGTACGGCGCTGATGACCAGCACGGCGATCAGCACGTTACGTAATATGCGCGAGTGCAATCGTCGGGACAGTATTGCGCCTGCATGCGCTCCCAGCATCACGCCCAGCACGGACGGGGCGGCTAACGTCGGGTCAACATATCCGTCCAGCAAGTAAATGGCTGCGCTGACGCTACCGGTGATGCCTATCATGAACGAACTGGTCGCTGCCGCTGCTTTCAGAGGCACGTTCATTACCAGGTTCATGACGGGCAGGTTAATAATACCGCCTCCCACGCCCAGAATGGCTGAAACCGCTCCAGCTATCACGCTGGTCAACCAGCCCACGCCGATTCGGCGAGGTACGTACCGTGATATCCGACCTGTAGCGTGGTCCACAAACTCGGCAGGCTGACAGAGGAAGCCGTAAGCGCCTTCCTCTTCAACGGGGCGTTCTGGACGGGGGCGGCTCAGAACATACGCCACATAGCCCTGCATCAGCGCAAAGATGAGCGCGATCCAGCGTGGGCTGATCACACGGAACACCAGACTGCCCAACAGAGCTCCTACCACGGTGCCGCTGGTGAGCCACATACCCAGCTGGATGTTTGCGTAGCGATACCTTAGATGCGAGGTACTGGCAGTAATGGAGGTGGCGATCACGCCCAGCAAGCTGGTAGCCACAGCGGTTTTCTCCGGCACGTTCATTAGCAGGATCAGTGCGGGTACCAGGATGATGCCCCCGCCCAACCCAAGCAGCGCGCCCAGCAACCCCGCCAGCACCGAGACAGCGATGATACCCCACAAGGTCACAGCGTCCATGTCAGTGCCGGAAGTGCCGGATACCCGTAAACACCATTGCCAACCCTAATCGGTCGGCTGCTGCGATGACCTCCTGGTCCTTTACTGAGCCGCCCGGCTGGATGATCGCCGTGACTCCTGCGCTGGCTGCCGCTTCGATATTATCGGGGAAGGGGAAGAAGGCGTCCGAGGCTAACACTGCGTCTTTAGCTCTTTCACCTGCAGCCTCGCATGCCAGCCGTACCGATTGTACACGGTTCATCTGCCCTGCGCCAACGCCCACGATGACCCAGTCTTTCGCCAGCACAATCGCGTTGGATTTCACGTGCTTGACCACTTTCCACGCGAACAGCAGTTGCTCCATCTCTGCGTCTGTGGGCTGTCTTTGGGTCACCGTGGTCAACGCTTCTTGATACAGGTCGTGTGGACGGTGGGTGAGCGGCTGCTGTTCTTGCGAGGATGGCGCACGCAGCAGAATCTGCACATCGCGCGTCTGGACCAGCGCGCTTCCAGTCAACCCCCGCAGTATCAACCCCTCCTGTGGTGGGGTTAACTTGCCCACCTCCAGCAAGCGCAGGTTTGCGCCCCACTTCTTCTTTTCAATGAGCACGGGCAGAGCCTCTTCCACGAAAGCTGGAGCAATCAGGCACTCGAGGAAGGTATTGGGAGCGGTAATTCTCTCGGCGGTCTGGGCATCCACAGGACGATTCAGCGCCATGATGCCGCCAAACGCGGACACGGGGTCTGCCATACGAGCGCGCTCCACGGCGTCCGGAAGAGTGTCTGCTACTGCTACTCCGCAGGGGTTGGTATGTTTGATAATCACACAGGTTGGGCGGTCAGCAGCGAACTCTTTTACCAGCTCCAGCGCGGCGTCGCAGTCCAGCAGATTGTTGTAAGATAGCTCTTTACCGTGTATCTGTCGTGCTGTGGCGATGCTCGGCTCGGAAAAGCCCGGCATACGGTAAAACGCCGCCTGCTGGTGGGGGTTCTCGCCGTAGCGCAGTTCCTGTGCCTTGCGCAGGGCGATGGTCAGTTCCTGCGGGAACAGGGTATCGGGAGTGTATTGTCGTCGCAGGTATGTGGCGATTTGAGCGTCATAAAAAGCGGTGTGCGCAAACGCCTTCGCCGCCAGCCGACAGCGCGTTTCCAGACTGATCGCGCCATCGTGCGCCCGCATTTCCTCGATAATGTGGTCGTAGTCGGCGGGGTCTACCACTACCGCTACACTGTGATGGTTTTTAGCGGCAGCGCGCACCATGGTGGGACCGCCGATATCGATATTCTCTACCGCTTCATCCAGAGTCACATCGGGACGCGCAGCCGTGCTTTCGAAGGGGTACAGGTTGACGCACACGAGGTCTATCGGCTCGAAGCCGGCTGTCTGCAGGGCTTGTAGATGTTCGGGCTTGCGTCGATCAGCCAGGATGCCCGCATGGATAGCGGGATGTAGCGTTTTTACCCGTCCTTCCATCATTTCGGCAAAGCCGGTGACCTGTTCCACTGGGGTGACGGGGATGCCCGCATCCTGCAGGGTTCGGGCTGTTCCGCCAGTGGAGATGATTTGCACACCCATCTCGTCCAGCGATTTGGCGAAGGATACGATGCCTGTTTTATCGGAGACGCTAAGCAGCGCACGCCGTACCCGTCTCATGAAGTGTCCCTCCCGCGAAAATGTTGCTCTTTATTGTAACCACAACATGAGTTAGTGGTCAAGGCGACGGACGGTTGTGGTAAAAGTAAAATCCCCCTCCTGTTTCAGGAGAGGGATGTGGAGGAAAGGATGTGTTTAGTGGTTAAGCCTTCCTGCGCAGGCGCAACACGACCGGCGTCAGACCGCTCAGCATCAGCGCCCAGGTGCCCGGTTCGGGAATGACAGGTGCAGGCGGCGTGCGCAGGGTCACCGCTTTGGTCAGACTACCGCTCAGTGTCTGCCCAAGCCCCAACGTAGCCCTCCACTGGAAGACGTTGGTCATATCACCGGGTACAACGGAGGGTGTCACACCGGATACGTTGTACACCGCGCTATCGTTGAGCTGATTCAATAGAAGCGGCCAGTTGTCGACATCGAGCCCGACCAGCCCTTGCTGGCTGGCGATCACGTCTGCGACAGTGAGCCCTTCGCTGTATTGCACATGCACTGGGAGAGGCCAGAAGGCAGTGTCACCACCCGCCGTGCCGTTCAAGTCAAAATCAGAGTAAGCGAAGAAGTCCACCGTAATAGGCCGCGGTATCTGCCCGTAGATATGCTGCACGCTCCACTCGATGTTGACATAAGCGTGGGTCGCGCTCACTCCGTTCAGGGTATAGCGCAGCTGGAATAACAGTGCGTTGGGTAGACTTCCTGCATCCTCGGTAAAGACCAGGTCTACGTTCGTCGGACCGCCTGATGCCATGGACTTCAGATTAGCAAGTGGTCTTTCATGGGTGTCGAGGCTAGTGCGGAACCACCACCAGTTCTGCCACATGTGATCGACACTGTTTGGTCCTACGAAGTTACCCATGCCCTGATT
>JANWYZ010000206.1 GCA_025054895.1 bacterium
CATCACCGACATCCGTGCTGACCAGCTGAGCAATGGCGTGCAGATTACCGTACGCGCCGACGGTGTGCTGGAATGGCAAGCGGATGGTGGACTTTGGGGGCGACGCACCCGCGTCACCCTGCGCTTCACCAACGCCAAATCGCAAATCGGCAAGAACTTTATCGACGTCAGCAAGTTTCCTGTCAGCTACATCCAGCTTTCTATCCCGCAGAACGCTGTAGAAGGCATCGGAGTGCTGATGACCATTGCTCTGTTCGAACCCTCTCGTGTGAACGTCGAGCGCAGCAATGACCAGCAGAGCGTTATCGTTACGGTAAGCAGCGAGCGCACCCTTGTTGGTAGACGCCCGGTGAACAACGAAACGGAGCGTGCAACGGCGACCGCCCAGTTGCAAGTACACTATGAAGACGGCTTGCTGTCGATACACAGTGTGAAAACACGTCTATACCTGCTGATGGCGGAGATTGCCCGCAAAACAGGAGTCAACATCGCGGTAGACGACTCGGTGCGCAACCGCGAGGTATCGATGTCAGTAGACAACCTGCCTGTGGACGAAATGATACGTGGCATCGCCAGCGCGTACGGGCTGGCGCTTTCGCAGGTAAACGGGGTGTACATGGTCAGCGATGGCGTGCCTACCGACCTCGCCCCTTATCGGCTATCGGGCACGGAGTCCTTCCGCATGAAGTTCATCAAGGCGCAGGTGGCTTCAGGGTTATTGCCTACCTTCCTGTACAGTTACCTGCATGTAAACGAAGCGCAGAACGCCGTAGTGGTCACCGCCCCGACGCAAATGCTGGACAAAATCCGCGCCGATTTCCAGAAGATTGACCTGCCTCCCCCGCAAATCATGATAGAAGCGTTAGCGGTGGAGATCGCCTCGACAGAGGACCTCGACGCTGCGCTGGGGCTCTCATTTAAGGATAGCTGGATCACCACCTCTTCCGATTCGGGCACGGGCGATTTCCTGTATCGCACCGTAGGTACTCTACCTGAAGATTTCAGGGTAAGGCTCAACGCGCTGGAGGCGCAGGGTAGAGCGCGTGTGCGGGCGAATCCTCGCATGGCGGCGGTAAACGGTCAGGACGCCGATATCTTCATTGGGCAGACGAAGTTCATCAAGGTGGAAGTCACCTCCTACGGCGGGAAACAGGAGCGTATTCAGGGCGTAGACGTGGGGGTCAAACTGTCTGTGCGACCCTGGACTGGCGGCAACGGTGAAATCACCCTGACCATTGAGCCAGAGGTCAGCAACATCAGCGAGTTAGACCGTGAAACCGGTATGCCGGTGCTCTCCACCCGTCGTGCCCAGACCACCGTGCGCGTGCGCGACGGCGAGACCATCATCATCGGCGGATTGACGCAACAGCAGGAGTACAAAACCCGCACGAAAATCCCCATTCTGGGCGACATCCCGATACTGGGCGCGTTGTTCCAGGGCACGAAAACCAGCCGTATCAACTCGGAACTGCTCATCTTCGTCACGCCGCATATCCTCACCGACAGCGGCAGGTTGAAGGACGAGGCGGCGGAGCAACGTATCAGAGAGCGTATGCTGCCGAAGACGCCTCAGTAGCGCATCCTGAAGGTCCTGTGTAGCGCCGGCGTTCCGCCCGTGATCCACATGCAGCCACTGGAGGGACGCGCTCCGTCGCGTCCTGTTGATGTAGCACGGGCGTCCCGCCCGTGTTCCACATGCAGCCACTGGAGGGACGCGCTCCGTCGCGTCCTGTTGATGTAGCATGGGCGTCCCGCCCGTGATCCACATGCAGCCACTGGAGGGATGCGCTCCGTCGCGTCCATAGTAGGGGTGAGGCTCCCATCAAGTCGCTCAACAGAAGTGTGACCGCGATAGTTACCTACCACATGAGGACAAGCATTCTGCCTGCAAGCAGCATTCTCAGCAAATCGGACGGCTGAGTCAAACGGCATTGCCCCCAAATACGTTGCAGAGGTTGTGGCTGAGTTAGTCGCACGGTCGCTCTCTGGTTTCAGCGGGTTCAGTTTGTCCAGCCCTGGGTGCTGCTTTTTGCGTACCTTCGTATTCCCTTATCATTTGCTCGTCAAGAGTGAGAGGTATAGTGAGTATTCTCCATTTTTTGTCCTCTCGGATGAGCGGCTGGATGTATCTCCTGCCACGAATGCGAAACTCCACAAACGCTAGCTTCACCTCAGGATGCCAGGTCCTCTTTGTCAAAGCCTGCCAGTAGTGGGGTTTCATGTGCATCATGACGAAACCGGTCAGCATCTTGAGACTTACATTCACCGTGCGGAGACCTTCGATGGAATCCTTCTCAGACAAGCGGGAGTTGTAAGGGTTACGATCCCTCCATGCTGAGCACCACTTGATGAAACGGCTTTTCCTCTCAGCCTCCGGAACACCTTCCGTGTTGAAGGCAGCTGCTGATACCGAATACAACGAATACAGGTCAGAGTACTTGCGCTCAAGCCACCATCTGACAGCTTATCTGGTAGTGTCTATGGCTTCTTTTTGCTCCGTAGAAGTAAGCACCAGCAATGGCAGGTCTCCAAAGGCAGCAGCGTGAAACAAAAGCGCGGTATGCAAAAGCAACAAGACGAGCAAGGCTCCTTTCATTGCGCCACCACCTTCCAGGATTTCTTGACCACATCGACGCATCGGTCGATGCACTCCTTCTATGTTTGTCCTCCGCGCTGTGTCAGCCAGTCGTTGACACAATACTGTATGCAGCAAAGACTGTTACCTGCGCACTCAGAGTGCTCGATACACCAGGTTGTGCAAACAGCGGTTGCAATCTCTTCCTGACTTCATCGTTAGCACCGCGCATTGACTGCAGTCAAAGAACTGTTCGTCATGGCTCTCGCCATGCCTGAGAAGTTAGCTGGTCACCTCATCTTACTGCTGACCAGAGATAGTTGTAGCGTGTTGTTTGCATTCCGACGCCATCTGTGAGTTCCCTATCCGTTCATACGCTTCGCCGAGCATTCTCCAGACCTCTGCATCGCCAGCGTACTCAGCAGAAGCTGCACGCCTCAACCAGATGATCGCCTCCTCATAGCAGTTGCACTTCAGTAAAGCAGCACCGAACTTCGCATACAGTGCAGTGACTGGTAATGGCACTGGTAGCCCGGGCGGCGGCACCGGGATGCGAGCGAACTCTTCACCGAAGTGCCTGTACAGGAATCGCGAGTAAAAGTAGACCGCCGCTGGATACTGCCCTAACTGGAAGAAGATGTCGCCTACTGCCTCGTCGGTAGTATTCAAGATTTCTGGACGATGGAGTGCCCTCGACAAACTCGCAGACTCTGCAGCTTCAGAAAACTTCCGCAGTGCCTCCATGTATTGACCACTCTCCATCGCCACGCGCGCCTCGCGTCGCAGCCTGTTCCATTTTCTGCCCGTGCGAATGGCCGCCCCGGCATACAGCATCACAACAGGCAGAAAAAACAGGGCGACCCACCTCCACACAGTTTGCGTCATTTCGTATCCTTCCCGATTGTACAGGGAGCTCAGGTATGACCAGACCTCTGCCATGGCACAGCACCTCCTCGAGAGAGTTTGTTCATCAACCTCAACATGCCGCCCACACCTGATAGGGAGTAACACCACCTCGTGACGCTTGAATGACCCGATGGTCCCTCCCGATACTTAATGTACGCAAAACGCAGGTTACCGGGGCACTTCGAGGAAGTCCCCCCGCCTGCGTCAGGTGGCAAGGGAACGGGTTGCACTCCCATACATTGCCAGTAGAGTTGTTCGCACTCTTTGAGCTTCCTCTCGTATTCTGAAGCGCAGCCTCTGACGCAGGCATAACGGTACCCAGGCATATCGCGCAGGGAATCCACCCTGACAAGCATGCCGCCTCACACAGCCACAGAGGTGGACACTTTCTAAGACACGCTTGATAGTGATCGTCCGCCATTTTCCGACACGGTTCGGAAACGTAATCCCAGAAATACCTTGCGCGCCTGGAATCACCAATCCCCTAGCTGTGAGATAACTGGTCTGCATCAACCAAGCAATCTCATCATCCCCTTTGCGTAGTATGTTGCGAACCACAGGCGTCTGCGCGCTGCCCTGCCGATACCGCAACACCCCGAAAACGTCAACCAGGTTGTTACTGATGACGCTGGCAGAACCGTTCGTAATCACCCCCGCCGTGCCTAACGGGTCAAAGTGATGCCATTCGCTGTTTCGGCGTACGAGAGAGATGCCCTCTCTGCTGCGGAGGAGATTTATTACTGCAACTACACCAATTCACTTGCTGCTCACCGCTTTACTTCGTTGAAGGCACTTCTCACTCCGCTCTTTAATTCGTAGAGCGCACTACGCATTTCTGATCGCATGCGTGCACATTCTTGAGCGTACTCCTTATACTTGCCCTCGCTGAGAAGCTGTTTAAGATGCTTCTGCTTTTGAGCGTCTGCAAAAATCAACTGGGCAGTAGCAGCTCTGGTCCAAACGGATTGCAGGATCGCTGCTGGTTTAGGTGTGCTGTCCAACAACTGTTTCACAGCGCTGCTGAAAAAGAACAGCGACGTGTACAGCTCACTAACAGGTCGGCACGCCGAGAGTTCGCCAGGGATGTTTCCATCCAAGTACAGGGTGGCAGGTGGAGATGGCGATTCCGCCATGAGCAGCATAGTGCTAATCGCGAGATTCAGAGCCTTCTCAGCGCGAGCAACGTCCCCCCGCCTGAATGCTTCTACTGCATGAACAGTTAGCCCTCTGCACAGCTCACGCAGGTCGCGGAACCGAACGTAGTTATCATTCGGCTGCCCTACGGGATAATACAACCGCTGACGAGCCGTCTGTGATTGGGAGAGCACGCTGCGCAAGTCCGCTAATAGTTTCTCTACAACCTGTAGCTTGTAACTGGGCGAACGTGTTAGGCCCTCGGCTGCACGATGGACATCTCTGGAGCTAACAGGCGTACCGTCAGCCTGTGCTATCATCAGCACGACAAGCAGTGCCGTAACTGGCACTGGTCTCAGTACAGCGCGGAAGCGACGAGTGAGTAGCATAGCTTCTGCCTCCTATTGCACCGTGTAGTTGCAACATATATGGCACTGTAGGGTGTCTAAATAGCATTTAATGATACCTACAGCGGGTTTCTCTGTTGCGAGACAACAGTAATACTTTACCTCGCAGCAGTCTTGACATGCATCAACTCGCTCATCCCTGTATAAACAGGGATCTCCTCCGTAGGGTTGGCAAAAGTCCGGGACGATAAGGCAGACAACCCACGCGCAGTTTGTTTTCACCCATGCAGCCCCCATGCATTTTGCCATACATGTAGCGAATTTTCGCAGGTCTATTCCAGGTTTGTAGCATTTTTGAATACACCTGGCTATCTGCCCTGCATCTGGTGGTTTCACTTGTTCCCCGAAGCTTGTGACCCCAACGGAAGGCACTACTGGGTTGCTCACTATCAGACAAGCACGACGATGCTGCGGCATCAGCAAATGCTCATCACTTGCTCTTGTTGCAAGCCACCTCCACGGCGTCTGCGCACTGCCTTGCTCATATCTTTTGACACCGAACACGTCGTACAGGTTGTTGCTGATGACGCTGGCAGAGCTGTTGGTAATCACCCCCGCCGTGCCCAGCGGGTCAAATGCTCACAGAAAAGCTGTCACCGCATGTTGAGAAGCTACATGGGAACATATTCCTCACATTTCAGCCATATCTCCAGAAA
>JANWYZ010000207.1 GCA_025054895.1 bacterium
CAATCTTCTCTTTCTGGGCATACAGTGCATCGAATATGCGTTTGTTTTCTCGTTCGTCGCCGGTATCTATATACACCTCTACTTGAGCATCTTCCATCCTGATGACGAACAAGTATGCAATCCCGGTCTTGCCAGCACCAGCGCTGATCCAGTTGCTTGTTTGGGGCGATATCCTCTCGAAAGAGGAGAGTTGTTCTTTCTTAGCGCGATGTAGCAATTGCTTCCAGAATGCTAACCGTAATTTGTGGCGTTCCGCCATTTCCTGTTTGGTCCTTCCAATCTCGCGTTGCTCGTTGCTAGGACCGGCAATAACTGTAAAGAGCGGCGCGGGGGGCGAGTCGCCAATACGCACCGCTTCCACCTTGAGAAGGAATATAGCGGTATCTGCTGGAGAGATTTCGTTCAACCAGCTCACCGCCTTCTCATGCTCCACACGAGGTGCACTGGTAATCCAGACGGCGGTTTTTACTCCCAGGGTACTCATGTAGGTCAGGATTTTGCCCAGATGGTCGTGGTCGGTGGGGCCCAGCTGGTTCTCAATTACCACGAGGTTGCCGTTGTCATCTTCCGCGAGGATATCCGCGAGGAAAGCCCCCGCTCTCTGCTCCCTTTCCACTAAAGAGAGGCGCAAACCGGTAACCTCGTGCAGCAGGTCGAGGTTATCCGACAACCATGTGGTAAAGTTCTGTGCCTCGTGAGCCCATATCTCCCGCAAAGGCACCCGTTGGAGTCTGCCGACACTCACGGTTCGCCCTCTGCCCTCGTCAAATCCTTGCCCGGTTATCGTCGCCCGTAATCACCGACGCATAGTCCAGACTCTTCGCGGTGCTATCCCACCGTGCGACAACAATGGAGCATGGTATCGTATGCCATCGTACACGATTGAGGCATCCTCTGTCAACGACGGCATGCGGCGCGCTCTCAGACCGATAATTAGGGTACAATGTTGCCATGAAAAACACCATCCCTACACGTGCATACGGCAAAACAGGCATCCAGATGCCCATCCTGTCGTTAGGCGGGGCGGGCGTTTTGCAAGACCTGAACCGCCGTCAGCAAGCAGTAGCCATCATCCGTGAGGCGGTGGAGTCGGGTATCTACTACCTCGATACCGCTGTACAATACGCCAACGGCAATAGCGAGACTATCTTCGGCGAGGCGATACAGGGTATCCGCGAGAAGGTGTTCCTCAGCACCAAGAGCGCAAACCGCAGCTACGACGGCGCATGGCGCGACCTGCACGAGAGCCTGAAACGCCTGCGCACCGACAGACTCGACCAGTGGATAGTGCATCATGTCTCCTACCCGTATGAGATAGACCGCCTGTTCGCCCCAAACGGAGCGATGAAGGCTTTCCAGAAGGCAAAGGAGCAGAAGCTGGTACGTTACATCGGCGTTTCGGGGCATAACGACCCTCGCGTGCTGCGCACGATGCTGGAACGCTTCCCGTTTGATATGGTGCTGTTCCCGCTCAACCCTGCCGAGCCTTATCATCCACGCACCTTTGCCCGCGAGTTCATGGAACTCGCTGCTCAGAAAGGGATAGGTTTGGCGGTGATGAAGGTGATGGGTGTGGGCAGATTAGTCGGCGAGGGAAGGTTTACGGTAAACGAGCTGTTTCGCTACGCATTGAGCCACCCGATTCACACGGCGGTCATCCTGCCCGACAGCCTGCGCGAGCTGCGCGAGCTGGTTCAGGCTGCGCGAGAGTTCCGACCGCTGTCCCGCGAGGCGAGGCGCACGCTGGAGGAAAGAGCAAAGCCGTTTGCGATGCAAGTGACGGGAATGTACCATCAGTGGCCGTAATCCCCGTACGCCTCTTCAATCGCCTTCAGCGGGTCAAACATCTCCTCGATCTCGCCCAGCTGGCGTTCCAGCTCGCAGGGAGGCTCGCAGGCATCGAGGGGAGCGCCGTTGGCGAAACCGCGTATGAGCTCCACCATATACAGGAAGTTGCGCAGGGGAACGTCTGGCGGCACGCCGTGGTCTACGGTAGGTATGTAACGTCCGTACTCTCGCGCGGTGCGGTAGCGTTTGACCACCTCGCGGCGCACGTCCGCTTTCGTGCGCATCAGCTCGCGCTTGTCGATGCCGCCCATCAGGAACAAGTGTGGATACTGCTTGAGGTAGCGTTCGGGGTCGTTGTTCGCCGCGATTTCCACCGGTGCAGTGCCGTCTATTGCTTCTGGATGGAACACCTGCAGTATCTGCCCGATGTATCCGTCCGAATCCATCATCACACACTCCACATCGCGCTCTTTGAAGAACTGGCACAACCTTCGATATCGCGGCAGCATAAACTCGCGCATCATGGCTGGCGAAATCATCGCGTGCGTCTTGAACGCCATATCCTCGTTCAGCATCACCATGTCCACCTTAATCGCCCGCAACGGCTCATCAAATAGCTCGGTAATGAACCACGTCCAGTATTCCATCATCTCATGCACCAGGTGGGGTTGCTCCACACACATCATGCACAACCCTTCGAAACCAGCCCAATCGCGCGCTGTCCACCATAGACCAGGGATGGTCACCGAAACAGGGTGCTTGCTGCGGTTGCATTCTTCTACACGGTCGCGCCAGCAGACAGTCGCCTGATACACGCGATAGCCATCGGGGTTGAGGGTAGGGCGTTCGTTCTCTGCCGGCAGAGGAGTGGTGCGTTCAGGCGTGTGCGGATCGAAGCGTTGCTTCATCTCCTCGAAGTCTTCTGGCGTCTTGACGGGAAACTCCAGGTAGCGTCGGGTGGCGAAACCAGCGGTAGGCTGGTGGATAGCGTCCAGGCGTTTCACACCCCAGTGGTCTATCCAGATTCGAATGTTGCCTCGCTCTTCCAGCACCCGTTCCTCGAAGCGTGGAATTGGTCCACAGTCGAACTTACCGATTCCCACAAAGCCCTCTGCGCCGATGAACTCGCCCCAGTGTCGTTCCTGTTCTTCGGATAGACCTTGTTTGCGCCACGCGGCGAAGGTAGAAGCGCGTGGACCGCCGAACATGTAGGGCATTCTATCAGGGTACTCGCCGCGCACGATAGCGCGGAATCGCTCACGCGGGGTCATAGCGCGCCTCCTTACCCAGGCATACGTGGTCCCTCCTCCGCGATTCGCCGCAGCATCTGTTTCACCTCTTCGGGCAAGCCCACTATCTCAGCAAATAGGGTGATGGGGTCAGGCATCCCAGACGCGGTGAGCCATTCGGTCCTGAGCCAGAAGCCAGTCAGTACCCGCGAGCGGAACACGCCCTCCTCTACTTGCGCCGGCTCGAACCTGCCTTTCTCGTTGAGGAAGTAGAACCCTGGTTGCACGTCTGGCTGCGAGTCCACCAGCCAGTACTCCCGAACGCCCGCCGACTGGTATTCGATAAACTTCTGCACGCGGTCGCGGCGCTGACTGTCCTCGGAGACCACTTCCACCACCAGGTCAGCGGCTCCATGCAGCCTCTCAGGGGTCAGACGGTGCAGGTTTGCTTGCGAGACAAACAGGATGTCGGGTTCGCGCGCGGAGCTGGGCAGGCGCATCTCGAAAGGCGCGAACAACAACTTGCCCAGCCGGAAAAAGTCGACGTATGCACCCAGCAGCTGTGTCAGAAAATACACAAGGCTCTGATGTCTTGTTTTCGGTGGCATGAAAACAATAACCTCCCCATCTACCCACTCAGCGTGAACGTCCTCGTCTGCCCATGCGAGGAACTCCTCGTACGTCATGTGCAGGCGGCGCGCCTCCTCAGGAGGAGATTTGGACATAGTGTGCGCTGTGCCCATAGTGAATACCTCTTTTCTCCGTGATAGCCTATCCAGCCAGATGTGGACGCGACAGAGCGCGTCCCTCCAGTAGCCCGCATCCTGCGCGTGTGTTTGATGGGCGGGACGCCCGTGCCGCATCAGAACGACCTTGTAGACGCGACAGAGCGCGTCCATCCAAATCCTGCGTGGAGGGTCACGCTCCGTCGTGACCGTCGCCTGCCTAGCCCCGACCGCAACATCCAATTTATCATAGCACATCACCAGCCGTTGGGGCAAAACGCCATGCGCTTTCGCGCGCTTGTGGTGTATACTCTATAGGAAAGGTTTTCTGGAACATGATTCGGGTTAAAATCTGCGGCATTACCAATCTGGACGACCTGAAGGCAGCAATACACTACGGGGCGTACGCGGTAGGTTTTGTGTTCGAGCCATCCAGCCCGCGCTATGTGGGCGATTGCGCTGACCTGCTCGACCTGTTGCGCAGCGTGCCACCGCTGGTGGCGCGGGTGGCGGTATACGCGCAGCTGCCCCGTGACGACGAACATATCTGGCAGGAAGTGGATGCCGTACAGTATGTGCAGGTGGGTGAAACGGTGCATCTACCATCGCGGGTTCAGCGCATCCTGTCGGTGCGTTTACGCACGGAAGAGGACGTCAAAGCTGCGCTTGCCCTTCAGCCCGAGGTGGACGCCCTGCTGGTGGATGCCTATCATCCTCACAGGATGGGCGGCACGGGCGAACGGGCGGACTGGCGGCTGGCGCGCCTGCTGCGCGAGGAAGCGCAAAAACCACTCATTCTGGCAGGCGGCTTGACCCCAGAAAACGTGCGAGAAGCGATTCGACAGGTAGCGCCTTACGCGGTAGATGTAAGTAGCGGAGTGGAGAGCGCACCCGGCAAGAAAGACCATGAGAAGATAAAGGAGTTCATTGCGAATGTCCAGCAGTGTACAAGCGGCTCCTGACGCGCGCGGTCATTTTGGCATCTTCGGCGGACGGTTCGTGCCCGAAACGCTGATACCCGCTCTTGACGAGCTGGAACGGGAATATCGCAAAGCGCAGCAGGACGCCGAGTTCCAACAGGAGTTTCAATATTATCTGCGTCATTATGTCGGCAGGCCCACGCCCATCACCTTTGCCGAGCGGCTCAGCGAGTATCTGGGCGGAGCGCGAATCTATCTCAAACGGGAAGACCTGTGCCATACGGGGGCGCATAAAATCAACAACACGCTGGGGCAAATCCTGCTGGCAAAGCGCATGGGCAAACGGCGTATCATCGCCGAGACGGGAGCTGGACAACACGGCGTTGCTACGGCAACAGTGTGCGCTCGCTTCGGCTTCGAATGCGAGGTGTACATGGGCGAAGAGGATGTCCATCGGCAGGCGCTCAACGTCTTCCGCATGAGGCTGCTGGGGGCGAAAGTAATCCCTGTCACCTCGGGCACGCGCACCCTCAAAGACGCTACCAGCGAAGCCATCCGCGATTGGGTAACGAACGTACGCACTACCCATTACATCATTGGCTCAGTGGTGGGACCGCATCCGTACCCGATGATCGTGCGTGACTTCCAGTCGGTCATCGGGCAAGAGAGCCGCCAGCAGATGCTGGAGATGACCGGTAAACTGCCAGACGTAGTAGTTGCCTGTGTGGGCGGCGGCAGCAATGCGATGGGCATCTTCTATCCTTTTTTAGAGGAGCCTGTGCAGCTCGTTGGGGTAGAGGCGGCAGGACGCGGGCTGGAGACCGGAGATCACGCTGCTACCCTCGCCATCGGACGACCGGGCGTATTGCATGGCGCAGCGAGCTATCTACTGCAGGACGAACACGGTCAGGTGATGCCCACCCATTCCATTTCCGCAGGATTGGACTACCCGGGCGTGGGACCGGAACACAGCTATCTGAAGGAAACGGGACGCGCTGAATACGTCACCGCCACCG
>JANWYZ010000208.1 GCA_025054895.1 bacterium
CGTCGTAGAGCTGCCACTCCTTACCATTCGTCAACACCGCCCAGCGGATATTGTGGACGTTGGCATACGAGGTGAGCTGGTTAGCGTCTTGCTCCAGAAGGGGATGGTTCCACGTTTTCGCTTCCAGCAGCCAGCAATGCGGCGTCTCTGCCAGAACCGTGTAGTCAGGTCGATACTTGTTGCCCTGTAAGCCAGCAACTTCCTGAATCCAGTCCATGCGTCGGTAGCCCGCCACGAGTAGCAACGGCTCAACCACCCACGAGCAGGTAGTCGCTTCGTTGGGCGGTGTTTGCTCGCCAAGTTCCCGTTTAATCTGTTCTATCTCCTTCCTAACCCTTTCCATGTCGGCATCGTCTGACATGCGCTTTCACCTCGTCTAACAATTCGCAGGGGAGAGAGGCTTTCCTTCCGTGTCCTTTTGTGCCTTGTCATGCTGGGCGGGGTGAAGCATCTGGGAGATTCTTCGCTGACGCTCAGAATGACAGAATGGTTTGGTGGGCGAGGCTCCCGCTGAGCCGTCCGATTTAACGGGTCACGACGGAGCGTGACCCTCCAGAGCTTGTCCGCCACCGTTTGGAGGGATGCGCTCCGTCGCATCCACGCACAGGGTCACGACAGAGCGTGACCCTCCAAAAAACACATCGGGTCACGACGGAGCGTGACCCTCCAGGATATGCCCATGTATCGTAGGATGACGGTATGCAACAAGACCCGCGTTCGGCAATGCCCGACCCGTTGCCTCAGCGGAGCGTTTGTGGTATGCTGATAGCAGCACGCACCCCAGGAGGTGACCTGCCGTGTCCACTGCAGTGCGGACGCAACAGACGGTGGTCTATCCAGACTCGGACGGTCAACCGATGGCGGACAATACGGTACAGTATGAGTGCATCGTCACTATCAAGGGCAACCTGGACCTGCTCTTCGCGGACAACCCCGATGTGTTCGTGGCGGGAGACCTGTTATGGTATCCTGTGGAGGGCGATAACAAGACACGTACTGCCCCCGACGTGATGGTGGTGTTCGGCAGACCGAAAGGCGACCGCCCATCCTACAAACAGTGGGAGGAGCAGGGCATTGCGCCGCAGGTGGTGTTTGAAGTGCTTTCGCCCGGCAACCGCCTGAGCGAGCTGGTAGAGAAGTTCCTGTTCTACCAGCGCTTTGGGGTGGAGGAGTACTACGTGTACGACCCCGATACGGGACGGCTGGACGGTTGGCTCAGAAGCAACGATGGCACACTACAGCCCATCGAGCAGATGGATGGTTGGGTAAGCCCACGATTGGGCATTCGCTTCAGCGTTCAGGGAACGGATCTGGTGCTCACGCGCCCGGATGGTTTACCTTTCGTAACGCCAGAGGAACTGGAGGCGCGCTGGGCAGAGGCGGAAGAACGGGTACGTGAAGCAGAGTATCGCGCTCAGGAGGCGGAAGCGCGGGCAGAACGTCTGGCAGCTAGGCTACGCGAGCTGGGTATTGAGGCGGAGTAGGGTTACCGTTCCTCAATCTACTGCTCTGGTCCCGTCTGGTCCTGCTGGTTGCAAGCGAAGCGTCTCTCGGATACGATACCCCTGACTCTACTCCGCCAGCCGTATGGCGCGTTCCAACACATCGCGCAGCATCTCGCGCGTGAGCTTGCGCGTGAAAGTGTTCTGCTGACTGGGATGGTAGCTGCACACTATCCAGCGTCCGTCGGGTAAAGCAAACTCTGCCCCGTGCGCGAATGAGGAGGCTCTGATGGTATGTTCTACCCCCACATCCTTCAGCGCACGTAGCGTCCACTCGAAGGCTATCCTGCCCAATGCGACAATGACCTTCCACCCATGTACGCACCGAATGGTGGCTCTCATCCAGTGCTGACAGTTCTGCAACTCTTCACGGTTGGGTTTGTTCGCAGGCGGCGCGCAGTGACAGACAGCTGTGATGAGAGCGTTCCGCAGCTCCATTCCATCTTCCCGATGGACGCTCTCCGGATGGCTGGCAAGCCCAACCTCGTACAGCGCGCGGAAAAGCCAGTTTCCGCTCTCGTCGCCAGTAAAGATACGCCCTGTGCGATTACCACCGTGCGCCGCAGGAGCCAGACCCACCACCAGAATCTGCGCATGGGGGTCTCCGAAGTTGGGCACGGGCTTACCCCAGTATTCCCACTCACGGTAAGCCCGGCGTTTAGTCTGCGCTACCCGTTGTATGTAATCCAACAGACGGGGGCACTTTTCGCAGGCAGCAATCGCCACGTTCAGTTTGTGCAGACATCTACTCCCATCGCTTACCACCGCCTGACCTCCACTTGCGGAAGCAGTTCGCGAATCTGCTCTGCAGTACCGATGTCCGTACCATCGGTCATGGCGGTAGCCGCTCCTGCCGCAGTTCCCCAGCGAATCGCTTCCTCTACCGTACCATCGCGCACCAACACGCTCAGCACACCTGCAATCATCGAATCGCCTGAGCCGATGGTGCTAACAGCACGCACCTTCGGTGGGATGGCTACCCAGCAACCTTCCGGGGAAGCGACCGCCGCCCCTTTCTCGCCGACCGAGACAATCGCTATCGGAACACCTCCCTTGTGCAGCTCGCACGCTGCTCGTGCAGCATCGTCGAGTGTGTCTATCGCTCTGCCCAGCAGACGCTCGGCTTCGTTCTCGTTGGGCTTGATAAGGTACGGGCAGGCTTTCAGCCCATGCACCAGCGGCTCACCGTCGGCGTCCAGTACCACCTTCGCTCCGCGACGCGAGGCAACCTCGCCTAACGTGGCGTAGATGTCAGTCGGCACGCCAGGGGGCAGGCTACCTCCCAGCGCAACGAACCTCATACCTCCGGACAGCATCTCTACCGCCTTCAGCAAGGTGTCCAGCTCCACAGGTGAAATCTCTGGTCCCCGCTCGTTGAGCGCGGTAGGCGGCGAGCCGCCTTCCTCCTGTATCGCCAGGTTGGTGCGCGTCTCCCCCCGTATCTCCACGAAGGCACACCGCACACCATCTATCTCGCTTAACTCACGTTGTACGTACCGCCCGGTTCTACCGCCCAGAAATCCCGCCGCCAGAACGGGCACTCCCAGACGCCTCAACACCCGTGCCACGTTCACACCCTTGCCTCCAACGTCCTCCTCGATGCGCAGGACACGGTTGGCGTCGTGCAGCACCAGCCTCTTGACATAAACAAGACGGTCTACGGAAGGGTTAACAGTAACGGTAAGCACTTCTGGCTTTTGTTCATGCTCTGGCATCGTCCTAACCACCTTTTATCGTACGTCTCTTTCACCGATGAGATATCGCGCCTCGTTGCAGTTCCTCCGAAGAAGCAGGGTTATTCCGCCCTTTGCCCTTCTGGAAGGAGCAGCCTTATCGAACTGAGGCGCCCGAAGTCAAGACGCCAGCACCGCGTTGAGCTTCAGCAGGCTCTCGTCCAGCACACGCGGCTGTTCCCACGACGCGCTCAGCGGAACCGCTGCCACCGTGCCTCCCTGCACGGCGGTCATCATACCGCTTTGCCTCTGCAGGAGCAGATCTACCGCCAGCGCACCGAACCGCGCCCCCATGATTCGGTCAGTGGCGGTAGGCGAGCCGCCCCGTTGCGTATAGCCCAGCACCGTTGCTCGCACCTCTTCGCGCAGGTACATTTCCACGAAAGTAGCTACCTCCTGCGCCTTCGCCGCCCCCTCGGCAGTGACGATAATCGCCGAGCGCTTGCCGCGAGCCATGCCCTGTTTGAGCTTCTCACAAATCTGCACGGGGTCAAAGGGTATTTCTGGCACGAGGATTGCTTCCGCGCCGCCCGCCAGCCCTACCGCCGCCGCGATAAATCCGCGCGAGCGTCCCATCACCTCAATCACGAAGATACGTTCAAAACTATCCGCAGTGTCGCGGATTTTGTCGATGGCGTCCATTGCCACCTGCAGGGCGGTATCGTAGCCTAAGGTGTACTCTGTGCCGCCGATGTCGTTGTCAATAGTTGCCGGAATACCAACTACCGCGATCCCGGACACTTCCTCCAGCCTTGCCGCGCCGCGGAAGGAGCCATCGCCGCCGATAACCACCAGCCCTTCGATGCCGTTCTCGTGTAGCACCTGCGAAGCGGTCTGTAGCCCCTGATCGGTCTTAAAACGCTCGCTACGGGCGGTGCGCAAAATGGTGCCACCCCGGTTGATAATGCCCCCGACCGAAGAAAGGTTCATCGGGCGCAACCAGCGATTCAGCAACCCCTCATAGCCACGCTCGATGCCAATGACCTCCAGCCCGTTCGTAATCGCCACGCGCACCACCGCACGTAAAGCGGGGTTCATGCCTGATGCATCGCCTCCGCTGGTGAGAACACCGATACGCTTCATCGCCAGCCTCCCTGTACGTCCACTCCCCAATCCTGTGCCGCCCAATCCCTGTTTCGTCGCAATGGTGAGTTTGCGTGTTTATCACAGAGCAATATCATCAAGTCACAACTTAGCACAGCACTGGTACCCTGTTCAGTCATGAATTTGAGCCTGGGCGAAGACAGTCTCGCCTTGCTGTCATCCTGAGCAGGGCGAAGAATCTCCGAGACGCTTCACTGACGCTCGGCATGACAAAAAGAGCGCAAATCAGCCACCGTACTGGTTGTCGATAGCGCAAAACCATACCATAACAGAGCATTAGTGCTTCGTTAAGTTATGAATTTGTGATTGCTCCTCTGGTAACCCACCATTGAAATGGTGGGCTATGATGGGAAAAAAACCTGCCTTCGCAGGTTGTCGGAATCCGCGCAGGCGGATTTCTCCTTCTCATAGCCCCCGATTTCAATCGGGGGCAGGATGCTTCACATCCTCTGCAACATTTCCGCCACTTCGGCATCCGTCGGCAGGGCGGGAATGGCGCCCGGGCGCGTAGCGGTTATCGCACCGGCAGCGTTAGCATAGATGAACGTACGTTGCAGGTCGGAATCGCTCAGGTTGCGCACCGCATCTCGTCCCTTCGCCCGCTTGCGCAGCTGCACCAGCATCGCCGCCACGAACGCATCGCCGCAACCAACGGTTTCTACCACCTCGACCGGTATGCCTGCAACCGTCCCACTGCGCGTGGGCGTTGCGTAGTAACACCCCTTTTCACCTAACGTCACCGCAGCCAGCGCCAGCTGTGGGAAGCGATTGAACAGATGCGTGATGCCCACTTCAGGCGCACGAACACCCGTGAGGAACTGCAGTTCCGTCTCGTTTATCTTCACCACATCGGCGTAGCGCATGCCCGCTTCCATCTGCTGCTTGCCCTCCTCTTCGCTGCGCCACAGGGCAGGACGCATATTGGGGTCATACGAAATCAGCGCCCCGCTTTCGCGCGCTATCTGCAGGGCAAACAACGTTGCGCTGCACACCGGCTCGTCCAACAGAGAGATGGAGCCGAAGTGGAAAATCCTTGCCCGACGCAGGCGGTGCGTGTCTACATCGCCCGGTTCATAGAGCATGTCCGCGCTGGGGTTGCGGTAAAAGATGAAATCGGGCACGCCTTCCTTTGTGAGCGACACGAACGCCAGAGCGGTGCGCGCCTTTTCGTCGAAACGCATCCCGCCTACGTCTACCCCATGCTGGAGCAGCGTGTCGCGCAGCAGGTAGCCGAACGGGTCAGCTCCTACTTTGCCTAAGAACGCACTGCGCACGCCCAGCTTTGCTACGCCTACTGCCACGTTCGCCGGTGCGCCGCCCGGAGCAG
>JANWYZ010000209.1 GCA_025054895.1 bacterium
GGGGAAAGCAAAGTGCAGCTCTCCGCCAACGATATAGACCGCTTCCTGCGGCGGAAGCTGAAACGGCTGCAAGGAGCTTACCCGAACCTGTTTCCGGTCATCGTTACGCACATGATTACCAGCCCCGACGTAAGCGACTACGCACAGCGGAAAGGCGTGGCTGTTTACTTCTCTTACGACTTTGTGCAGTAACCATGCTACGTCTATTTCTGGTCAGACATGGCGAAACCGACTGGAACCAGCAGATGCGCTTTCAGGGGCAAACGGATGTAGCGCTGAACGCGCGGGGTATAGAACAGGCGGAAGCGATTGCCCACCGGCTGCACAATCAACCCATTCAGGCGATTTATAGTAGCGACCTGCGGCGGTCTCTGCAAACTGCGCAGATTATCGCTCGCTATCATAACCTCTACCCTATCCCCGATGCTGACCTGCGAGAGCTCTGCTACGGCGTCTGGGAAGGGATGAGCAGAGACGAGATACTCGCTAGCGAGTGGGCGGAGCTGTTCGAGAAGTACCTTCAAGATTCGCTGCGCTATCGGCCTCCCGGCGCGGAGTACCCCGAGCAGATTCTGGAACGTTCGCGCCGTGTATTGCAGCGCATCCGCCATGAGCATCGTGCAGGTACGGTGTGTATTGTGGGGCATGGGGGCAGTTTGCGCGCGCTTGTTTGCGTGGCTCTGTCTGCGCCGCTGGAGACTTTTCGCCACATCCGTCTGGATAACGCTTCGCTCAGTGCGATAGAGTGCCGCGACGACTGGACCTGGGTTTCGCTTATAAACGATACCTGTCACCTGACGCAGGAGAGGGTGCAACCCGTGATCTAGGAGGAAAAAACGATGAAATTGGTGAGCTATCTCAAAGATGGGCGTGGGTGCATCGGAGCAGTCGTGGGCGATGTAGTAGTAGACCTGAACGAGGCAATGGTATTATTGGGTAACGGTTCTGATTCGCCTGGCGTGTTAGCTCGGGACATGGTTCATCTGATAGAACAGGGTGACAACGGGCTCCAGCTGGCGCAAGAGGTAATGCATGCTTACCGTCGCATGGCGGAGCTGGAAGCAGAAGCTGTAAGAGCACTCGCTTATCCGTTGTCGGAAATACAGTATCTACCTCCTGTACCACGTCCGCAAAAGATACTCGCCATCGGTGCAAACTATCGTGCGCATTGCGAGGAGTCCGGGATGCCGTTACCTCAGAAGCCTATCGTCTTCGTGAAGGTACCCTCCGCCTTGATTGCACACGGCGAGGCGATTGTGTATCCGCGTATCACGCAGGAGCTGGACTATGAAGGCGAACTGGCGGTGGTCATCGGCAAGCGGGCGCGAAATGTCTCAGAGGATGAGGCTATGGCGTATGTGGTGGGCTACACCATCATGAACGACGTGACCGCCCGCGACCTGCAGCGTACGGAAGGACAGTGGTCTCGTGCGAAGGGTTGTGACACCTTCGCGCCATGCGGACCCTGGCTGGTGACAGCGGATGAAATAGAAGACCCCCAGTCGCTGACCATCGAAACGCGCGTCAACGGTGAACTGCGCCAGCATTCCAGCACTGGTGACATGATATTCCCCATTCCTGCGCTCCTTGCACATATCAGCGAAGCGATGACTCTGTTGCCGGGCGATATTATCACCACGGGCACGCCGGCTGGAGTTGGTGTGTACCGCCAGCCGAAAGGTCTGTTGCAGCCCGGCGACGAGGTAGCCATACGCATCGAAGGGATTGGAGAGCTGCGCAATCGTGTGGTGGCATGTCAATCGTAAGATATGTTTGCATGCGCTGTGGTCGCAACCTGGTCGCGGCCAGACCGTAGCAAGCGCGAGGCTGCGTACCAGGCTCAGATCTGTGGTAAACAACAACTCAGAAGATGCTATCCCCAGCAGGAGTTCACCCGTACTTCCCCGAAAGCGTAGCATATAGCTGTTCATGACGGAGGCGTAGGGAGCGCGCGATGGCACGCTGGACAAGATTGTGTAGTGTCAGCTTCTATGGGCAAGGGAACCGTGAGGCAAACTGGCATATTGCCTCGCAACTGTTGGAGCAGGCGTTGTGGGAACAGCCCGACCTGATTCTCTTGCCCGAGACTTTTACTGGCTCAGGCATGAGTGAGAGCGATTGGTTCAACACCGCAGAAACGCTTGACGGTGAAACAGTCTGCCGTATGCAGGAGATAGCGCGTCGTGGTCACACCTACATCGCCTGCCCCATCCTGCTCAAGCATCGCAGCGCAGTGTACAATGCCATCATCTTACTCGATCGTCATGGCGAGGTAGTGGGCAGCTATTACAAGATGTTTCCTACACTGGGCGAGCTATCGTTGGGGGTGACGCCAGGCGTCAAGGCAACGGTGATCGAAACGGATTTCGGCAAGGTGGGCTTCGCGATATGCTTCGACCTCAACTTCCGTGAGGTAGCAGACGACCTGCATGCGCAGGGTGCAGAGCTGGTGTGCTTCAGCTCTATGTATCCGGGCGGTATGCAACTACAGCACTGGGCACTCGAACACCAATGGTGGATGCTCAGCGCGATTGGCTCGCCGCAAGGGATGCTGGTCGACCCACTGGGGCGTGTACGCAAAACAGCACAGCCCAACTACCAGCCCGTGCTGAGCGCGAGCATCAACCTGGACTGTTTGGTGGCGCACCTGGACTATAATTACGAGAAACTCCAGCAGGTCAAACGCGACTATGGAGACGAAGTGGAGTTGGACATCGTGCAACCCGAAGCCCGTTTCCTGCTGATTAACCATCGGCGGGATACAAGCGCGGCAGAAATAGCAAAGCGATATGACCTGTTGCTGTGGGACGATTACTTCCGCCGCGCTCGTCAGGAGCGGAGCACACGGCTAACGAGGTAAGCGAGCCTATTCTGAACGCGCCTCCAGCGTCAGTGTCAATTCTACTTCCTCTCCGTTGCGCAGCACCACAATAGTCACCGTATCGCCCGGCTTGTAGCGGTTCAGGGCGTCCATGTAGTCGTAGATGCTCTCCACCTTCTGCTCGCCAAACCGCACGATCACGTCGCCACTGCGTAAGCCCGCCTTCTGGGCTGGACTACCCTCGCGCACCCCCGAGATACGCATCCCCTTCACGTCCTCACTGTAGTCGGGTATGGTACCCACGTAAACACGCACACCGCGTTCTGGCCCGCCTGTGGTACGTCGTGGGGTCGCTCGTGGCTCGCTATACTCAATGCGTTCGGGCATATCGGCGATGCGCTCGACGACGCTGGCGACAAATCGCACCACCCGCGCTGTGCCCGGCGCATTGATGGTCTCGGGTTTGTCGGCGGGAGTGTGGTATTCGCGGTGCATTCCGGTAAAGAAGAACAACACAGGTATTCTCCTGGCAAGAAAAGAGGCGTGGTCGCTGCCTCCGCCGATGGCGCCTCCTCCGGTTGACAGATTAAAACCTGCCTGCTTGTTCAACTCCTCCAGCAGGGGTAACCATGCGGGAGAGGAATTTGCACCGATGACGCTCAGCTGGTCGTCGCGCAGTCGCCCTATCATATCCATGTTGAGCATGGCGACTATCTTCTCCAGCGGAATAATGGGGTTGCGGGTGTAGTGGGCGGAGCCGAGCAAACCGATTTCCTCCCCTGAGAACGCCATAAAGATGAGCGAGCGTCTCTGGGGATTCGCCGCGAAGTATTGAGCCAGTTCCAATAAGCCAGCCGTGCCCGAGGCGTTGTCATCCGCTCCATAGTGTATGGCGGGTAGCTTGCCGCTATACAGAGAACCGCCTTGATAGCCCCAGCCCAGATGGTCCATGTGCGCGCCAATAACGATGTACTCGTCTTTCAGATTCGGGTCAGTGCCCTCTACCACGCCGATAATGTTGGCGGTTGCGCCGTATTTTTGAACCACTTCTGTCTGTACGAAAGCCGACGCATTGTTCAGCGGGCGAGCTTTCGGGTTCTGCCATAGTTCCTCCAACGACCCACCGCACGCGGCAATCAGCCTCTCTGCAGCCCTTCGACGCAAGGTGACCACCGGAATACCTGAGTCCGCCCCACGCCCAGAAGCGATAGCAGGTAACGGCGCGTCCTCTTTTTGCAGTATAATCAGCGCCGCAGCCCCCTGTTCCTTCGCTGTCCGCGCTTTTACCCGTGCAGACTGATAAGCGCGCAGGAGGTTCGGACCCTCAGTGACAGGCGGCGTCCCCTCCAGTGCAACCACCACTTTGCCCTTCACATCCAGCCCAGTATAGTCTTCATGACCGGCAAGAGCGGTGTGGATGCCATAACCGACAAACACCAGTTCTCCCTTTGTAGTACCTGTGCTGGCGACTGCCTCAGGCATAAAGTCCTCACGAAGCTTGAAGGAAAGCAGTTTGCCGTTGGCTTCCACTTCCAGACGGTTTGCCTTACCCGCTTCCGCGCCCACGTACACGCGGAACGGCTGGAAGTAGCCGCTGCCGTCCATCGGCGCCTGCAGGTCATGGTAGCGCGAAGTACCAACGGGTTTCAAACCGTAATCGGCGAAGCGTTCGGCGATATAGTACGCTGCGAGTTCGTTGCCCTTTGTGCCTGAGCCACGCCCCTCGAACTCCTCCGACGCCAGCGCGAAGATATGGGACCAGATGCGCCAGGAATGGATGCCGGTAGAGCCTTTACGCACATCCGCGTACGCGGTCAACGCCAGGTGCAACCCCAGCATCAGAGCAAACCATAATCGGTGTTGGCGGAAAAACATCTAGAGAACCCTCCTGCCGTGTCTGTGTGTTTATAGTTTACTTCAAAGATTTACAGAAGAAAAGCGTCATTACTCCGCTGCCTCATGCAACTTCTCGTATGGTTGTAGGGTCTGAAGTTGCCGAATGCACCGATAGTGCTTTTGGTTGAACGTGCACAGAGGCACATCCAAAGCAATTGCCGTCTGCGCCACCAGCACGTCCAACAACCCTATATGGTGGCTCAGGTGAAACCGGATGAACGTTCGTAGGGCGTTCTCGCACTCGCCGGGATCAAGCCAGACAATGGCATAGGGCACGAGAACCTGCAGCAAGCGCCGTTGCTCTTGCTTACTGCGGCACCCTTGCACTAACTCCATAACAACGAACCCAGGCACAGCGATCTCTTCTCCTTCGTCGAGCGAGTTGAACCACCGCATCGCAGGTGGATACTGGCGCAGCAAGTCCACCATGACATCCGTATCAAGCAGTATCATGACCCTATCCCGCGCTTCTGGGCCTGGTCACGCAGTCGGCGGGCGAACTCCGAGCTATCCGCGATGTCTTTACGATCCTTCCAGATACCGATAATACCCGACTGTTTCATCTGGCGCACAGTCAGACGCCGCTCACTAGCGCCTCGACCACGAGGCAAAACGATAACGTCTACTATCTCCCCGCGCTTGTAGGGTAAACCCGTTAAATGGATTTCTCCATCCTGCATGATAATATGTTCGCTTCTTGTTACTTGCATGTAGCGAACCTCCTCAGTCTTACTGTAATGGCCATGCCCGCAGCTCCTCCAGCAACCCCTCAGCGGTGAGGTCCAGA
>JANWYZ010000020.1 GCA_025054895.1 bacterium
GTCCACCGGATGGCGGTGTGTCGCTCTGCTTCTGTTGTCTTGATGGTGTCAACTGTAGCCAATCGTAAAAGTCTCCTTCAGAACTCGTTTCGCTCTGTGACACCGATGTTTCCGCGCCATACCTTATTTCCCCCTCTCCACAAGGAACAGATATTCCGTCACTCTAAAGCCTCTTTTGTGGATGTTGCGACAACCACGAAAAACAGTGTAGGGGATGTGTATGCTGTGGACGTGTCCAATTTTGTTTAATAGCGAATAAACCTGCTCTAAACTGATAAAGCCTTCGTTATTGTATGAAAGCAGGATAAAGCTGGCGTCTGTGTGTAAGAGGAGGTCGCGTAGAAGCCAAAAGCACCGATGCCGGGCGTTGTACCCTGACCTCTGCCAGTCCTCAGGAATCCCCGACACTTTACTGATTCGCTGCGGTCTGGTGTAGGTTGTAATCAGGTTCAGCATAAAGTAGTTGGAACCGTAAGGATGTTGATTATACGGTGGATCGTAGTACGCCAGGTCCAGCGCGTCCAGATGGCGTATCGCGGCGTTAATATCTTCCTGTAGCACCAGATACTCGCACTCGAAGTTGCTCAATATGGGGGGTTCCATCACGATAGGCGCTTTTATCCGGGAGAGCGCGTCAGCGTTGGTTCCTCCGAACTTACCAACCCCTGTCCGTCGGTCCTTGTAGAAACCCTTGAATACCCCGGCAGTATTGGCGTGTACAGAGGCTTCGTGTAGGAGCGGACCAAGTAGCAGGTGCCTGAACTGAGAGGGATATTCGTCGATGAGCCTGCGGTAGTTGTCAATACGGCGAGCGTTTTCTCGTGTGTAGAATACCCGGTCCTCGGCGGTAATGTGTTCCTCGTCTTCAGGCGCATATAGTTCCTCGATGAAGCCCATCGGCAGCTTCTCAATGAGCACTCTACGGTTGAGATCGGCGACAATGTCCTCAATCTCCTGCCAGTCTACCTCGCTTTTGTTGGCCAGGTAGCACCTGGCGGTAACCGCCGCATATTGCTCGATGTCGTTAGAGACAAGTCGCTGCGCATAAGATTTGAACAGTCTTGATACCACCCCCGAACCTGCAAAGCCATCCAGAATATGCAATCGGGGTTTGCGCAGTTTCGTTCTTACCGTCTCTACAGCATCGGCAATGTAAGGCAGTAAAGCCCTTTTGTTGCCGATTTGCGTGATAATTTGTCTGCTCAGGTAATGTGGGTTCTCTTTCATTACAGTCTCAAATAGCGACAGATAGTTTGCAGTTTACTGCTCCTGATGCTACTCACTAAGGCAGGTGATTGCACAACTGGGTGCCCCTCAACCCAGGATTGGAAAGGTTGGCTCGGGTGCGTACAACAGAAGACTATAGACAACGAATTAGCCAGCGGCTGGATGAACTCCTGCGGCAGGAGGTATACCTCTCTCGCGCGAAAAGCGTTCTGGAAATTCGCGGTGAGGAGAGCCATTATGCGTATCGGCGTCGATTACTACCCTGAACACTGGGACGAGAGCCGCTGGCCCACCGACGCTCGCCTGATGCGTGAGGCGGGTATCAGCGTGGTACGGCTTGCGGAGTTCTCCTGGTGCAGGCTGGAACCCGAAGAGGGTCGGTACGATTTTAGCTGGTTAGACCGTGCCATCGACACGCTGTCGAAGGAAGGTATTCAGGTGGTGCTGGGTACTCCAACTGCTACTCCGCCTGCCTGGCTACATCAGCGATACGATATTTATCCCCGCGACGCACGGAAGTATCCGTTGGGCTTCGGCACGCGCCTGCAACGGTGCTTGAATCATCCCGTCATGCGTCGCTACTCTCGCCTGATTACCGAGGCGATGGTCAGTCACTACGCTAACCACCCTGCGGTCATCGGCTGGCAAACCGACAACGAGTTCGAAGCCAACCTCTGCTACTGCGAAGTGTGTGCCGACCTGTTCCGTCAGTGGCTTCAGCGTAAATACGGCTCCTTACAGGCGTTGAACAGGGCGTGGGGCACCATTTTCTGGAGCCAGGAATACAGCAACTGGAGCCAGATCCCTCTGCCCTGGGTAGCCCGGTGCGGACAATCGCACAACCCTTCGCTGTGGCTGGACTATCGGCGCTTCGCCTCTGAATCCACCGTTAGTTTCCAGCGCGAACAGGTAGAGATTATCCGTCGCCTTGCGCCGCATCAATTTATTACTCACAACTTCATGGGCTTGCATGATAGCCTGGACTACTTCGCGCTGGCGGAGGACCTGGATTTTGTCAGCTGGGATAATTACCCCGCTGGCGATTGGCAACACGCAGGGCACGCCGACCTGGCGCACGACGTGATGTGGGGCATTAAGGGCAAGAACTTCTGGGTGATGGAAGAACAGAGCGGCGTTATTGGCTGGGAGCGTATCAGCCGGCGTCCGGCTCCGGGGCAGATCCGCGCGTGGGCATGGCAGGCGATAGCACACGGCGCAGACGCGGTGGTCTTCTTCCGTTGGCGCTCCTGCCTGTACGGAACCGAGCAATACTGGCACGGCATTCTCAACCACGACGCCATTCCTCGTCGACGCTATCGCGAAGTGGCTCGCCTCGGCGAGGAGGTGAAACGCCTGAGCGCGGAACTGGATGGCACGTCGCCCAACCGCCAGGTGGCCATCCTCAACTCCTACGAACAGAACTGGGCGCTGCAGATCCAACCGCAGGTGAACGGTTTGAACTGGTGGGAGCAGGTACGGCGTTTTTATTACGCCTTTCGCAGGTTGGGCGCGGGAGTGGATATTGTATCCATCGACGCCGACCTGAGCCGTTATAAAATCGTAACGGTTCCCAGCTGGTACATCCTGACCGAACGAGATGCGCAGCGTGTTTCGGACTACGTGCGAGCAGGGGGTATCCTGATTCTGAACCCGCGCACCGGCGTAAAGAACGAGCGTAACGTGTGCCGCACCGAACCTCTGCCGTCGTTGCTCAGCGAGGTTGCTGGTGTAGAGGTGGACGATTATGACCCGCTGGGCGATGCGCAAAATCGTGTTCGCCTGCACACGGGCGAGGAGTTCGCCGTATCGGTATGGGCGGACGCGTTGCTGCTGAAGGGAGCGGAAGAGGTCGCCGTCTACAGCCACTCCGTTTTCACAGGGGAACCAGCCATTGCTCGTCGCCGGTACGGCGAGGGAATAGTGTACACCTTTGGGACATACGGTGAGCCTGCTCTATATGAGGCTTTGCTGGGGCGAATACTGGACGAGGCTCAGGTGGAGACACTGGCAGGTGTTCCGGAAGGAGTGGACGCCTGCTGGCGCCAGAAGGAGGGGGCGCGTTACCTGTTTCTGGTCAACCTGAGCGGTGAGGAACGCACCGTGTCTGTTGCTGACGGCGTCGTGACGCTGCTAGGCAACCCGCCTCAGCATGGAGTGGTTACCCTGCCGCCATACGAAGTGGGGGTTTACAGGGTATAATCGCGGTGGCGGTTGTTCAACCTGTAGGTGCGGGGACACTCCCCTGCGCTTGACCTTGAGGTGAACTCAGCAATCAGTCTGAGCAGGGCGGAGGAGGTTTCATGGCGTCTTGTGACCTGCTACGTGGCAAGGTGGCGCTCATCACGGGCGCGGCGCGAGGCATCGGGCGTGGGATTGCCCAGTCGTTGGCGGAGTGGGGAGCGCGGATAGTCATCCACTATCGCTCCAGCGAAGAGGAAGCGCATCACACCTTACGTTCGCTGCCCGGTGAGGGGCACTTTGTACTGAAGGGCGACGTAACCGACCCGGACTACTGCAAGCAGCTGGTCGAGCACACGGTACAGCGCGCAGGCAAGCTGGATATTCTGGTAAACAACGCTGGCATCTATGAGGCGTTGCCCTTCAGCGAGCCAGATTATGCACGCTGGCAACAAGAATGGCGGCGCATGTTCGATACCAACTTCTTCAGCGCGGTCAATATCGCCTATCATGCGGTGCGCGTGATGCGCCAGCAGGGCAGTGGTAAAATCATCTTCATCGCGTCGCGCGCCGGTCTTCGCGGAGAACAGCAGCACAGCCATTACGCGGCGTCTAAGGCGGCACTGGTTGTGCTGGCGCGTAGCATGGCGGTGGAATTGGCGAAGGAGAATATTCAGGTTTACGCGGTAGCGCCGGGCTGGGTAGGTACGGAGTTGGCGCAGGAGACTCTGAAGCGACGAGGGGCGGAGATTGTAGCGCAGATTCCCGTTGGGCGAGTGGCTGACCCGCTGGATGTAGGCAGGGCGGTGCGCTTCCTCGCCTCGCCTGACGCCGACTACCTGACAGGAATCACACTCGACGTGAATGGAGCGTCGTACATCCGATGAGCGAGATAGAGCAACAGGTCGCCCGTTTTCGCGATATCATGCAGGCGTTGCGCCAGCAGATCGGGCGTGTGATTGTGGGGCATGAGCAAGTAGTAGAGGACGCCTTGTTGTGCATCTTCGCAGGCGGGCATACGCTGCTGGAGGGTGTGCCGGGGCTGGGTAAAACCCTGCTGGTGCGCACGTTGGGGCAAGTGCTTTCCCTGCGTTTCTCACGTATCCAGTTTACTCCCGACCTTATGCCTGCCGACATCACCGGCACCAACCTGCTGGTAGAAGACGAAAGCGGTCGGCGACGGTTCCAGTTTCAGCCCGGTCCAGTGTTTGCAAACATTGTGCTCGCCGACGAGATTAACCGCGCCACCCCCAAGACGCAATCCGCCATGTTAGAAGCGATGCAGGAACACGCGGTAACGGTGGCGGGCAAGCGCTACGAACTGCCCGAACCCTTTTTCGTGCTGGCAACGCAAAACCCGATTGAGATGGAAGGAACCTATCCCCTGCCGGAGGCGCAATTAGACCGTTTTATGTTCAAACTGTTAGTGCGCTCGCCGGAGGTGCAGCAGTTGAATGCAATTATCGACCGCACTACCGGCGCAGAAACACCGCAAGCCGAAACGGTCGCCGACGGCGAGGCAGTGTTGTGGATGCAGAGGCTGGCGAGACGGGTTCCCCTTGCGGATGCTGTACGCGATTTCGCCTCGCAACTGGTGCATTTCACCCATCCGGATGTGGACGGCGCGCCCGAAGCAGTGAAACGCTATGTGCGCTTCGGCTCCAGCCCTCGTGGGGCGCAGGCGCTGGTGCAGACCGCTAAAGTGCGTGCGCTGAGCCATGCACGCTACAACGTCGCGATAGAGGATATCGAAGTGGTAGCATATCCCGCCCTGCGACACCGCATCCTGCTGAATTTCGAAGCGGAAGCGCAGGGAGTAACTGCTGAACAGGTGATTGACGCCGTGCTGGAGCATGTACGCCAGCGTAGCGAGGTGAGATTGCCGCTGACGCCTTCTTAATGGGTTCAAAGTGACGTTATCAGCAGATTCTCCGCTCACCATGACGTGGGATTGGAGGGCGAGGCTCCTGCCGAGCCGTTGGGTTCGCATGGTCGCGACGGAGCGCGACCCTCCAGTGGCACGTGCATCTTGCGCGTGGTTCATGGGCGAGACGCCCATGCCACATCAGAACACCTTCAGACCGCGGAAGAGCGCACAACAAAACCTAGGGCGGTCGTCGTAAAGCGCGTGAGCGCTTCCTCCTCAGTGGAGGCAGATTTTCGTTCGTGGTGTCAGCACAGATGAGAACCCTTTTTGCGCAACAGCGTCTTGCATGGGCGACGATTGGAATATGCCTGCTGATGCTGTCTGGTTATGCCGCGCAGCGAGCTGGGGTTTCTACAGAACAGCTACAATTAGTACCTGAGCAGCTCACCGCCTGGTCGCTGTTGACTACCTGTTTCCTGCATGTCAACCTGACCCATTTGCTGGGTAACCTGGTATGGTTGCTGCTTTTTGGTAGCATGGTGGAGCTGGCGGTACGTCGCTACGAATATCTGCTGGTGTTGCTGTGCGGGGGGGTAGTGGCTTCGGCAACGCAGGCGGCGGTGGTGCTGGTAGCCTATCCTGAGCGTGCGGAGACGCCTATCGTGGGAGCGTCCGGCATGGCTGCGGCGGCAATAGGCGCGTTCGCCGTGCGTTTCTTTGCCTCAGACGTACGTATCTTCAAGGTGTCTGTGCCCAGCTTGTGGATTATCCTGCTGTGGCTGGTACCCCAGCTGACGGGAGCTATGGGCACGCTGGCGAAAGGGGGAATAGGAACCGTAGGCTACTGGGGACACCTGGGCGGTTTTCTCGCAGGTCTTGTGCTGGCGCTGGCTCTGCGCATGACGCGGGCTGGGGCGCGGAGTTATCTGGCGCAGCGGCTGCTGCAGGCGCAAGAACGGGGCGATATACTGGAGGCGTTGCGTATCGCGGAAGGATGGTGCGACCTCGAGCCAGACTCGGTACAGGCGCACCTGGCGGCGGCGAGAATGGCGCTGGCTGCTGGCGATGAACTCCTCAGTCTGAAGCATTATCAGCAATCGTTGACACTGTGTGAGATGTTCAACGACATCAGAACAGGCGTGGAAGCCTTTCTGGAGGCTCGGCAGCACCTGCCAGCGCGTTCCCTGCCGCGCGAGATGTGGCTACGCTGGTCGTTACGTACAGCGCAAACCGGGTACCTTGTGGAAGCAGCCGTGGCTCTGCAGCAGCTTGCTGAGACTGCCCCTCATACTCCGGAGGGCGAGAACGCCCTGTTACACGCGGCGCGGATTAGCCTGCAAAACCTGCGACTGCCCGATAAGGCAACGGTGTTGCTCCAGCGATTCCTGAAACAGTACCCCCATAGTGCGCTCACCTCTTATGCGCTGGACCTGCTGAGGCAGGCACGAGAGGCAGCGGAGGAGAAATAGTGACTCACTCGATATCACTCACTCCGTGCAGGAGGATAACGCGGAGGTTACAGATGAAAAACTGTGCTGTTGCGTTGGTAGCCATGTTCCTGTTCCCTCTTTTCGTACATGCTCAGACCGCGACACTGGATATAGACGCTTCTGCACAGGGAACCCCAATCAGTCCTCTCCTGTGGGGCATCTTCTTCGAGGAGATTAACCATGCGGGAGACGGGGGGATCTACGCCGAGATGGTGCGCAATCGTTCCTTCGAAGACGCTCCGCACACGACAATCCATGCATGGCAACTCGCGGATAGCGGTGGAAGGGCGCGCATCGCCCTCGACCGGTCGGTTCCGCTGAACCCTCGAAATCCCCACAGCCTGCGCTGGGAGATAGATGCAGGGGATCAGCCTGTGAGCCTGATAAACGAGGGCTTTTGGGGCATTGCTGTAGAGCGTGGCAAGCGCTATCGTCTGTCGTTATACGCTCGGCGAGACGACCGCTTCCGGGGGGAACTGAGGATTAGCCTGCAAGGGGCAGACGGTGCAATCGCTGCCCAGCATACCGTGCGTGGTATTAGCGCGCAGTGGAAGCGGTTTTCGGCGACGTTGACCTCCCGTACTACCGACCCCAGAGCGAGGCTGGTCATCACAGCCACCTCTTCGGGCACTGTGTGGCTGGATATGGTCTCCTTGATGCCAGTGGACACCTTCAAAGGACGCCCAAATGGCTTGCGCAAAGACCTGGCACAGATGTTAGCAGACCTCAGACCCTCGTTCCTGCGTTTCCCGGGCGGATGTTTTGTGGAGGGCGACCGCATGAGCAACGCTCTACGCTGGCGCGATACGCTGGGGGATGTCGCGGAGCGACCGTCGCGCTGGTGCGTCTGGGGTTATACTACCACGCAGGGGCTGGGCTTACATGAGTACCTGCAGATGAGCGAGGACCTGGGGGCGGAGCCAATGCTGGTGGTCAATTGCGGAATGGCTTGCCAGTACCGCAACGGCGATGTAGTACCGATGGAGCAGCTGGACGAGTGGATCGAGGACGCCCTTGCCGCTATCGAGTACGCGATTGGACCGCCAACCAGTAAATGGGGCGCGTTGAGGGCGAAGAACGGACATCCCAAACCTTTTCCCCTGCGCTTTGTGGAAGTGGGCAACGAGAATTGGGGACCTGCATACGAGCAACGCTACGCTCGCTTCTACGACGCTATCAAAGCGCGCTTCCCGCAGATTCAGATTATCGCCAACGCGCCTGTGCGGAGCCGTCCGATGGATGTACTGGATGAGCACTACTATTCCAGCCCGGAGTGGTTTATTTCGCAAGCCAACCGCTATGACCGCTACGACCGAAACGGTGTGAAGATTTTTGTGGGCGAGTACGCGGTAACGCAGGGGGCTGGTACAGGCAACCTGCGCGCCGCTCTGGGTGAAGCGGCGTTTATGACGGGCATAGAGCGCAACGGCGATGTGGTAATTATGGCGGCGTATGCGCCGCTCTTCGTCAACGTCAACGCCCGTCAATGGAACCCTGACCTGATTGGCTTCGATAGCTCGCGCGTGTACGGCACGCCCTCCTACTATGTGCAGAAACTGTTCAGCCTGTACCGAGGCACGCACGTGTTGCCCCTGAAGGTGAACGCGCCTGCCGTCTCGGTCACCGAGCCTCGCGGGGCTATCGGCTTGGGTACGTGGTCCACGCAGGCGGAATACAGGGATGTGCGAGTGGCGCACAACGGACGGACGTTGTTCACCGCTGATTTCGTGCAGGGGGCGGCGGGATGGCGCGTGGTGCGTGGCGACTGGCAGGTGGTAGATGGAGCCTACCGCCAGAACAGCCTGAGCACCGATTGTCGGGCGGTAGTGGGCGACCCTAACTGGACGGATTACACCCTGACCCTGCGGGCGCGTAAGTTGGGCGGAGCAGAGGGCTTCCTTATCCTGTTCCGCGTTCGCGACGATAACAACTGGTACTGGTGGAACCTCGGTGGATGGGGCAATGTGAAACATGCCGTCGAAAAGTGCGTGGGTGGGGGCAAAAGCATCGTCAGCAATGAAGTAGCCGGTAGCATCGAGGCAGGACGCTGGTACGATATCCGCATCGAGGTACACGGTGCGCGCATTCGATGTTACCTGGACAACCAGCTGGTACACGACTTTGAGGATAAACCGCTTTCCGCCCTCTATGCGGTAGCGAGCCGCAACACACGCACGGGCGAGGTGATTTTGAAGGTGGTCAACGTCTCTGGCGAGCCGGTGGAAACAGACATTCGCTTGCAAGGGGTGCGCGGCCTGCAACCGACCGGCAAAGTGGTTACCCTGAGCAACGACAACCCTGATGAGGAGAACTCCTTAGATCACCCTGTGCGCGTTGCTCCGGTGCAAAGCACCCTGAGGGTGACAGGCACACATTTCCGGTACACGTTTCCCAGACACTCGCTGACGGTCATCGTGTTGAAACAGCGGTAACTCGTCAGGCAGCATCTTCCTGTACGCTTTCAAGCAGGGGGCGCACGCAGTTACGTCCGGCGCGCTTGGCTTCGTACAGGGCGGCGTCTGCGACCTCTATCACATCGGAAGGAGAGTGCATATAAGGCATAAACTCTGCCACGCCGAAACTGGCGGTTATCTGACGGTATGGGTTGGGTGCAGAAGCAATAGCCTGGCGCAGCTTCTCGGCGACGCGAATAGCGTCTTCCAGTCCATAGCCGGGCATCACTATACTGAGTTCCTCTCCACCGTATCGCGCCACCAAACTGCCCGCAGGAGCGTTGTCGCGCAACACCTGAGCGACCAGCCTCAGCACCTCATCACCAGCGCGGTGTCCGTAAGTATCGTTGAACCGCTTGAAATGGTCGATGTCCAGTAGTGCGAATGAAAACGTTTGTTCTCTATGGCTTGCCGCGGCAGACATCTCAACCAGTTTGTCCTGCAGTGCGCGGTGGTTGAGCAGTCCGGTCAATGCGTCGGTAAAGGCAAGGTTTTCTAACCATTCATTCAGTGCGCGCAGCTCGCGTTCGTACTCCACGCGCTGGGTGATATCTACACTGGCACAGATGCCCGCGGTGACGTTTCCTGCTGCATCGTGCAAGGGGAAAAGGCTGCGCAGCACGTAGCGTGTAGTCCCATCCCGGCAGCGGTCGACGCTTTCTACAACGCTTCCTCCACCATGTATGACCTGCTGTATCAACTCCTGCATCAGCGCCCTGTCCTCTTGCCGGATGATGGTGTCGAAGATGGAACGAGCGAGCACTTCGTATTCGGACCAGCCGTACAGGTCTGCTGCGGCGCGGTTCCACTCATAGATAGTGCCTTCTGCGTCAATGGTATAGCACGCTACTGGCACGTTGTCGAACAGCTCTCGGAAACGCAGATTCGCCTGCTGAACCATCTCCTGCGACATCTCCAGAGCCTGTGTTTTAAGCTGGAGCTCCTCATTTGCCTCGCGCAGGCGGTGTTCCATGTCCAGAATACGTCGGGCAACACTCAAGCGCGCAGCCAGCTCGGTGCGGTCAAGTGGTTTGGACAGGAAGTCGTCCGCGCCCGAACCGATGGCGTGCAGGCGGTCCTCTTTGCTATCCCGCGCAGTAAGCAAGATAAAATAGGTATAGCCTTTGTCTCGTACGGAGCGCACTCGGCGACATAGCTCCAACCCATCGATACCGGGCATCATCCAGTCGGAGATGACCAGTGGAAACGGTCTTTTCTGAAAGAACTCCCACGCCTCTGCGCCGTCTTTGGCAACCTGTACTGCGTAACCCATCTCTTCCAGCGCCTTCTGCAATACCAGCCGCGAAACGCCGTCGTCTTCAGCAATGAGCACGTTCATGCTGCTCGCTCCTCCGGAGTATCTTTACTTCCCAGTAGCGCGCCAATCTGCTCATGTAAGCTTTCCAACTGACCAAGCACCTGCTCGTTTAAGTGCTGCTGGAGCAAGGAGCGTTCTATTTCCACACACGTCTGCTCCACCTGCTTTGCCCCCACCGCAACGCTCAGTCGCTTCAAAGAACGTAGCAACTCCAGCACGTAGTTTTCGTCGCCTGCGCTTGCCGATTGCATCATCTCCTGCACCATCCAGCGCGCCTCCTGTACAAAGTGTTCGGGCAAATCGCGTTCGGCTAGTGGAGCGTGCGCGCGGCGTCGTACCGGGCTCCATTTCTCCACCATCTGCGCCAGTGCTTCTATCTTCACCGGTTTACTCAGGTAGTCGTCCATACCAGCCGACAAGCATCGCTCGCGGTCGCCCTCCATCGCATGCGCAGTCATGGCAATGATAGTCAGGTGGTCTCCAGTATGCCTCTCTCGCTCCCGGATGAGGCGTGTTGCCTCCGCACCGTCCATTTCGGGCATCTGGATGTCCATGAACACGAGGTCATAGGCGCGATTGGCTGTCATCTCTACCGCTTCGCGTCCGTTGGCGGCTACCTCCACCGAGCACCCAAGCCGCTGTAACATGCGCAGAGCCAGCTTGCGGTTTACCTCGTTGTCTTCCACCAGCAGAACGCGCACTCCTGAGGCGCGCCTTTCCACTGGAGGTGTTCTGGAAGATGCATCGGAGCCTGTGTCGACGCCGATTGCCTCGCAGAGCGCGTTGTATAGCTGCGACCGGCGCACCGGTTTGGTTAGCCATACGTCGACGCCAGCTTGAATCACCTCCTGTTGGCTGAGAGAGCCGACGGAAGACAGCAGGATAATCTTGCAGCGCGACGAGGCGCTACTGGAACGGATGCGCCGGGCAACCTCCAGACCGTGCATCTCCGGCATCTGATAGTCAAGCACCACCACGTCGAAGGAACTCTGCGAACCACTGGAAAACATCTCTTCCGTGCGACTGCCGCTTTCCGCTTCCTGCACGGAACACCCCCAGGACTGCAAATGTTCACGCAGGATAAGCCGGTTGGTAGCGTTGTCATCCACCACCAGCACGCGCAGTCCTTCTATCTCACGAAGCGTTTTCTCGTGTGGCGTGCGTTGCGACTTCTGTAAGGGAATCTCCACCCAGAAGGTGCTTCCTCTGCCTGGTTCGCTTTGCACGCCGATTTGACCACCCATCAGTTCCGTCAGCTGTCGGCTGATGGTTAAACCCAGCCCCGTGCCGCCGTATCTACGAGTAACGGAGCCGTCCGCCTGGGTGAAGCTTTCGAAAATGACTGCTTGCTGTTCCGGCGTGATGCCGATGCCCGTATCTTTAACGCAGAGGCGTATCATCGCCATCGAATCGGTTTCGTACACCGCTTCCGCGCTGATGATAACTTCGCCTTGCTGTGTAAACTTGACCGCGTTGGACGTGAGGTTGTTCAGTACCTGCTTAATGCGCACCGGGTCGCCTCGCAACGCTGTGGGAACGCCGGGAGGCACCACTGTTAGCAGCTCAATGCCTTTCTCGTGAGCGTGGCGGGCAAAGGTTGCACCTACCTCCTCTACGACGCTGCGCAGGTCAAAGTCTATCTGCTCGATGGTCATCTTGCCCGCTTCAATCTTGGAGAAGTCCAGAATGTCGTTGATAATGGAAAGCAAGGCGTCCGCACTGTGTTTGATGGTCTCCACGTAATCGCGCTGTTCCTCACGCAGGTCGGTTCGCGATAAGAGCTCGGTCATGCCGATAATGCCGTTCATCGGCGTGCGGATTTCGTGGCTCATGTTCGCCAGGAACTGCGATTTGAGGCGGGACGCTTCCAGAGCGGCTTCACGCGCTTGTATGAGTTCCTGTTCGGTCTTCTTGCGCTCGGCGATTTCCTGTTGCAGTTGCTGGGTACGTGCCTGCACACGCATCTCCAGTTCAGCATTCATGTTCTGCAGCGTTGCCTCTCGCGCCCTGATCTCCGCCAGCATGGCATTGAAGCCGCGCGTCAACGTGCCGATTTCATCGCGGGCGGAGGTTTCGATGTGCACAGAGTAATCCTTCGTGGTGGAGATTCGACGCATCGCCTCCGCCAGTTTTAACAGCGGAGTGGTAATCCACCGCTGGAACCATCCTGCCAGCAGGAAAGCCAGCACCGCAGAAGCCAGCAATAAGACGCCTAACGTGCGGAGATACCTGCGTAAACGCACCCACCACCCTTGCAGGTCGTATCGGATGTACAGCGTGCCCAGTTCGGTGTTGCGGTCGCTCAAAGGCATGTATACCTCGAGGTATTCCCCCTGGGGGGCGTACTGGACAGCGGGAGAGCTTCCTGCAGACATAAAGCCGGGGACGGGCGTGCTTGTTTCCAGATACGAGGCGAAAACCTTTCCACTGGTGTCGTATACTGCCGCGCCGATAACCTGCTCGTGGGTGCGCAGAGAAGATAGCACTTCCGCACACGCTTTGCTGTCGCCAAAGGTGACCGCCGGTATCACGTTGGGCGCGAGTAGCTTTGCTAAGGTTAGCGCCTGGCGCATTTCAGCCTGGCGATATGTCGCAAAATCATACAGGATTAGCCCTGTGGACGCGATTAACAAAGCCAGCAACGAAATGACCATTGTGGCCAGAGCCAACTTCCACCGGATGGATAGGCGACAGCGCTGTAACATAGCGAGTAGATTTCCCCCTACAATCGGACGATTTTCGCCAGGTTGAGCAATTTGGAGCTGATGGTCAGGCGTGCTCGCCTGGCAGCGTCAGGGTTGATTTCAAAACGCACCCTGTTTTGCTCTGTGTAGAAATTAATCACCCCACCCTTTCTAACGAATCCTTCGCTTTCGCCGATGGTGAGTACCGGGGCGTCACCCAGCATCTCCACAATCTGTGTAAATCGCCCGGCTTCTGAGCCCGCCACGAACAGAACATGGCACGCCCGCATCTCCTTGCCCGTCTCCACCCGCTTAACGGTGAAGCCTCTTCCGTTCCAGTTTTTCCCTCGGACAGCGTTTTGCAGCGCCTGAAGGATTTCGCTCTTACCCACTACCCCGATAACAAAGGGCACGGAACTATCGGCAAACGCGCTGGCAGGCCACTCTACGTAGCCCGTAAAGTGATACACAAAAGCGGCTTTGACCTCTGTTTCGCTGACGCCCTGCGCTACTGCAGTAGCCAGCACAGAGAAGGTTGTTAACAGAGTTGCTAGGCACGCTGTGATTCTCAGCAGGGCGGATGTCCCCGTTTGCCATCCGCCCCGAGAGGTTTCGCTTGCGCCCAACAGCACCAGCAAGCAGCGGAACACACCTGTTATACTGAGCAGCCCATCAGAACCGCCACGATATTCTGCCATATACTGCCCTCTGCGGTATACTGTCGCGTTCCCATAGCGGATGCTCGAACTCACGGATTTTGCGCTTTAGCAAGTTCTGCATAACAAGACTCAATTCCACATCCTTCCTCGGACGCCAGCCAATAGAGATGTCCAGCCGATAGTAGCTGGGCAGGAAATCCATCCCAAACAGACGGTCTACAAAGAAAAGATAGGCGTCTATAGACCACTTGCCGGGCAGATTCCAGTGCGAACTCACTTTCCACTGGTGACGCGGGGTGTTGCTGGTGCTATCGCTGTGAAGGTTAAAGAGGGCGCTGCTATCAGGAGCAAATTGCAGCCGATAGGTCAGGTCGGCGTAGCCCAGCTTGAGCGTCCACGATTCGGTGACGTTCCAGTTGGCGGAGAGCTCGAAGCCGTAGGTGCGTCCGTACAGTTTATTGCTCATGTATACGGGTATGACGATGTGGGGCACGGGGGTGGTTTCCACAAAGGGGTTTGCAGGCTCAAAACTGCGCAGGTTCCTGTAGACGTTATAAAACGCTGAGACATCCACACAGGCTCGATCGTGCAGCTGGCAGCGGTAGCCCAATTCGTAGGCGGTGACCTCTTCCGAGCGAAACTGGGCGCTGCCGTAGATGCGCGAGAACATGGGCAAACCCCCGGTCATCCCTTCATAGTAGGCGTCAATAGCAATAGAGCGTTCAGCGCGAGTAGGCATGCGCACCGCACGAGACACCGCTGCCCACCACACTCTGCGCGCGTCCGGCTTCCACAGCAGCCTCAGGTTCGGTTGTATCTCCCAGGCGGTGTAGCTGTTGTTTTCCAGCTTAGAGCCAATGGTCAGGCGCGTCTGAGCATTCAGCGTGATATCGTCCTGCACAAACACGCCGAAGATGTGGTCGGTTTTGCTTGGTGGGGTCAACCGCATCAGGGCGCCGCGCGCTTTGTCGGAGGTGCGTTTGTACTCCAGCCCCCACAGCCAGTCATGTTTGCCATCCGTTTGTATGCGCTGTTGCCAGCTCACGTCGAAGGTATCGCGCACTTCGGTCAGCTCCATCGGCGAGCGGGCGTAATGGTCGTAGTACAGGTACAGGGTGTCGGTGATATTGCCGCGCTGGCGGTTCCACGTGCCCATGAGATAGTAGCCAGAGGTGGTATAGCGGTCGTCCACAATGCGGCTGCCTGGCAGGGTGGGGTCCGGGATGTTCAGTCGCTGCCCGATACGTCCGCCATACGCCTCTGCGTGCAGCACGAAGCTCTCGCCTTCCGTGCGGTTCCAGTCTACCCGAATACCACTGCGCCTGATCAACCAGTCGTCATGGTTGCGCACGTATGCTCGATCCTGCTGTAGAGCGTCGCGCTCCTGGTAAAGAGTGTACACCCGGTAGTAACCGCGAGCGCCGATCCTGCCGCCCACGCGCAGACCGCCAAAGGCTTTTTCCTCTCCGCCGCCTCCTGATACCCAGAGCGCGCCCTGCGTGTCCTTCGCCGATTTGGTAATGATATTGATAACCCCGTTCACCGCGTTCGCTCCCCACAGGGTGCCTCCGGGTCCGCGTATTACCTCAATACGTTCGATGTCTTGCAGAAACAGCGGAGGTTGGGCGTCCCAGTACACTCCCGAGAAGAACGGTGTATATACGGTACGTCCGTCGATGAGCACCAGTAACTTGTTGGAATAACGTCCGTTAAATCCCCGTACCGCTACTGCCCACTTGTTGGCGTCGATGGTGGCGACATGTACGCCAGGCACAAGGCGCAGCACCTCAGGAATACTTGTTGCTCCCGAGTGCTGGATTTCCTCTGCAGTGATCACATACACTGAAGCAGGTACGTCTCGTACCGGCTGCGCCTTCTTGGATGCGGTGATCACTTCCACCTGCATCAGCTGTTCGATACTGAGCTGAGTGAGGTCTGGTTCAACAGCTGATGACGGCTTGCTACAGACTACGGCCAGCCCTCCCCACAGTAACACACACGCAAACGCAGCAAAACGCATAGGTTCTACCTGCCCTTCGGTTCTAGAGTAAGCCCAATAGTTATTTTCGGCAGGCAGAGGGCAGCGCTTTACAGCCGACTGTCGCCCACAAACGCTTGACAGGCGCGAGAGGCTATGATATACTATTGCCAAATCACATAAGGGTAAGCCGTCTGCGCTCCGATCGTATCGGGGCTGAAATATCGGGGGAAGTCCGGTGAGAATCCGGCGCAGGCCCGCTACGGTGTGTCTCCCTACCAGGAGATAAGCCCGAATGCCCGGCGGCGGCTGGTCACGCTCTGCCTGCGCGCAGAGCACCCCTTCGCGGAGGGAGGGGGACGTGACCCGAAGGTGAATCGGGCGCGTTGCTCCAACCTGGTGCGGAAGGGCATCAGGTTTTTTATTCACGCGCCGGAAAACAACACCGCTACCGACGTTCCCTCCGCGCGTCGTGAGCGGTGAATTTTTTGATAAGGAGGGAAACATGTTCCGCCAACGCAACGCATTCACCCTGATCGAGCTGCTGGTGGTCATCGCGATTATCGCGATACTGGCAGCCATCCTCTTCCCCGTCTTCGCACAGGCGCGCGAGAAAGCCCGCCAGGCAAGCTGCCAGAGTAACATGAAACAACTGGGGCTGGCGACGTTGATGTACATCCAGGATTACGACGAAACCTATCCCATCGCCCAGTACGCCTACAGCGGTTCGCTAAGACAGTGCTGGTTCGGCAAGGAGACACAGGCAAATGTCTGGGATAAGACACAGAGCCTGCTATATCCGTACATGAAAAACGGGCAGATTCAGCGATGCCCCAGCTGGGGTGGGCGTACCCGTTTCGGCGATGGCAATGGTTACGGCTATAACTGGGGGTACATCGGCTCGGACATCTATATCACTTTCAACTGGGGCACCTGGCCCAATCTGCGCAACCCTGCTTCCGAGTCCGCTCTCTCGCGCCCAGCGGAAAAGGTGATGTTCGCCGATAGCGGTTTCTACAACGTACCGTGGTACGGCGGCGACGGCACGATGTGGGAAACACCCTACATTGACCCACCGTCCATGTGGTGGGGCAACCCCACGGTGGACTTTCGACACGTTGACAACCGTAAGGACGTGGATACCAGCAATCGAGTTGTAAAACACCGCGGGCTGGCGAACATCGTCTTCTGCGACGGGCATGTGAAACCGATGAGCCAGACGCAGATGACCGATGCTCACTTCACCCGCGATTGAGTATTACGAGTTCCTCCTGCATAACGTGCGTTGAAATCTCTTATACCCCCTTCTGCGGAAGGGGGATTTTTCTATCACATGCCTTGCTTTGCCGGCGGACGGTATTGCCCCGTTGGATGTACTTCGGCAATCGCTCCCGCCTCGCGCAACATGCGGCGATAGGAGTCCGCTTTGCGCCGGGGCAGGTCTACCAGAATCACCATAGGCAGGTCTTTGAGGATTCCCCGGCAATGGTCGCGGGGCGCTGCCAGGACGGTGCAGAGGATTTCCAGCACCTCGTCCGTGTTATGCCCTGCCTCTACCAGCACAAGGTCGTACGTCATATACTCAACGCTCTCCTCGGCGGCGCCAGCAGGAGCCGCTGCTACGCCCGGTCTGGCTGGCTTGAGGTCGTTTTGTCCGTTACAGTTATCGCAAATGAACATCTTCGCGCGGGGCGATACTTTCTGCGGCGCGCCGCAATGTCGGCACACCAGCACCAGCGGAGGCACTATCTGTCCTGCTTCCACGGCTACTATCCGGTGGCAGTGTTCGCAGGAATAATCCTCCGTTGGCGGTGCGAGGAATGTCGTCGGCTTCTCGCAGTAGGGACAAAGCACCCGATAGGAAGGCAGGTTGTTCAACTGCATATACTGCCACCCGCCGTACCCAGCGATACCCACCCCGGCAATGGTCACAATCACCCCGATAACGAACGGCATCCACGTTGCGATGGTGGATAAATATAGCAGGAACAATCCTGCTAAAAGCACCACAAGCCCCACCACAACGATGGGGATGATGCGCTGCAACTCCGCCTCAATCACTTCAGCACGGGTCGGCTGTGCCATGGTTAGACCCCCTTGAACACATTATCCGTGTTTAAGATAACACGTGAGGCGCGCTACTGTCAACCATGACGAAAAAAAAGACGCTGGAAAAACCAGCGTCCAAGGTCAGGGGGTATGTTGTTATCTGTGTTGCGATAAAGGCTCAGAGTGCGCGTAAGGTAATATCGCCGCTTACCGTTTTCACCTCAAGCTTGCCGACTTCTGTGCCCGTGCCAATCGTGCCTGCCCACTCGTAGCGCTCGTTGTGCTGGAGCTGGACGGGCAGCTGCTGGTAGAGCTCGCCGCCGCGCGTCGACGCTCGCACTTCGCAACAGGAGCCGGCGGGCAGGGTTACCATCACGTCGCCGCTGACGTTTCCCAGCTGCGCCTCCCCGTGGAACGGCTCTGCGAATTCCAGACGCATCTCTCCGCTGACTGAGCTCAGCTGAACACGCTGCGCCCGTAGCTGGTGTATCGTGATGTCGCCGCTGGCTGTACGGGCAACCAGTCCGGTTGTGCCTGTGCAGACGCATTCCTCGCATTCGATATCGCCGCTTTTGGTTTGCAGGGTGATGCCGTCCGCCTCATTGCGTTGCAGCTGGATGTCGCCGCTCGCCGAGATGAGCGCAATCCGCCCGGCTGCTTCGCGCACGGTAATATCGCCTGTTGCGCTTTCTGCACTCACCGATGCACGTGTGCCCTCTACTGTAACGTCGCCTACCGTGGACTGTATCTCAACCGACACCCCAGTCGGTACGGTAACCTCTACATCGGCAGAGGCGAACTTGCCTGCCCGCGCTACGCGCACGAAGACCACCTCGCCTCGCTGTTCGATGACCGGCGCCCACGCGCTTGCTTCCGTTTGCGCTTGCGCGGCTTCCTCTGCACGGATTGCGCCCTCTGCGTGCACACGCATTTGCGTCGTACCTTCCTCCCCGCGCACATGCACGTCGCCCAGCACGTTCTGCACAACCAGGCGCGCGCCAGCCGGGATGTCTATCGCCTGGTCGAACTCCACGTCCTGCACCGCGCCCAAACGCAGGTCGATATCCCAACGCCCCATGCCGCGAAAAGCGCGTTGCGCCTCTTCCCAGCCGCGGCGCGTCTGCTCGCGTATCTCCTCACTGATGCGTCGCCATTCCTGCTGGATGCGCTTCCAATCCACACCCTGAAAGGCTTTGCGCAACTGCTCCATCGCCTCTTCAAAAGCCTCTTCCCCACTGCGCCTGGTCCTCTCGCCTCTGGAGGGTCTCGCCATCAGCGCCTCGATGAGCATCTGCGCCTGCTCGGGGGTCAGCTTCCCTTCTTGCACCATACGCAAGATTCTGCGCAGTTCCTCGTTCATGAGACACACCTCCTGTTACAAACGGCGCAGCGCGTCCGCCGCCTCTTCTGCCGTCATTTCGCCACGCTCCAGCGCATCCAGAATCGCCCTGCGGCGCTCCTGCGCATCGATATATTCCGTTTTCTCCTCGCCAATCGCCGACAGCCCTAAAGCCTGTAGCAGGGCTTCCAACCTCGCTTTCACCGTCGGGTAGGAGATATTCAGTTCACGCTCCACGCAGTTATACACGCCACGACAGCGCAGGAACGCCTCCAGAAACTGCTGCTGTTCAGGGCTCAGGGCACAGTACCGACACCTGGAAACCGAGAATTGACCGCGCAACTGCGCACCGCAGCTTTCACATACCACTTCACGTATCTGTAAATTGCCGTTGCAGACCGGACACCTTGCAGGCACGGAGTACATCAGTATCACCTCCACTGCTTTAGATTATACATCATCATCTTCAAAAAATCAAGATATTATCGCAAGATTCTTAATAAATTTTGAGGAATATTGAAAAGTCTGTATGTCCACGGGGGTCGCGACGGAGCGCGACCCTCCAGTACAGTCCCACACTCATTATGAGCCAAGCCCGAAGCATCTGAGACCC
>JANWYZ010000210.1 GCA_025054895.1 bacterium
TCCGACAACCTGCGAAGGCAGGTTTGGTTCCATCATAGCCCACCATTTCAATGGTGGGCTATCAGGGAGGTAATCCCAAATTCACAACTTAACAGAGCGGTAGCAGGAGCCTTTTCGACATGCTGCACGTCAACCACACACTGACCTCCTCCGACCTGCTGTCCGCTATCGAGCGGATGTGGCAGCTGTCGGCGACAAAGATTGAGGCTCTGGAGCAAACATGGAGACCTGAAGCGGGCGCGCCAGTATTTACCGTGCAAGGGCGATACACCAGCCGCGCCTGGACGGACTGGACGCACGGTTTCCAGTTCGGTTCAGCCTTGCTGCAGTTTGACGCTACTGGTGAGGAACGCTTCCTGCACATCGGGCGCGAGGGTACATACCGACATATTCCCACCCACATCACCCACACGGGCGTACACGACCACGGTTTCAACGTGGTGAGCACCTACGGCAACCTTTGGCGGATGATGCAGGAGGGGCGTATCGCACCAGACGAGAGCGAACGACGGTTGTGCGAACTCGCCATCCGTTGCAGCGGGGCGGTGCAGGCAAGCCGCTGGGCGCGTACCGCCGACGGCGGAGGGTACATCTACTCCTTCAACGGACCCCACTCGCTGTTTGCGGACACCATGCGCACCCTGCGCGTGCTGGCTCTGGCGCATCGGCTGGGACAGGTGTTGAAAGAGGAGGGCGACCGCCCGGTTTCGCTACTGGAGCGACTGGTTCTGCACGCCCGCACCACTGCTCGCCATACCGTATACTATGGCGAAGGACGTGACATCTACGACGTGTGCGGGCGTGTGGCGCATGAGAGCCTGTTCAACCCCAAAGACGGCAGCTACCGTTGCCCCTCCACCCAGCAGGGCTATTCGCCCTTCACCACGTGGACACGCGGACTGGCGTGGGTGATGCTGGGCTTCACGGAGCAGCTGGAGTTCCTCGATACACTGGGTGATACGGAGCTGGAGCCCTTTGGCGGGCGCGAGGCAGTGCAACAGTGGATGCTTCGGGCAGCGGTGGCGACATGCGACTTCTACATCGAGAACACCCCCACCGACGGCATACCCTACTGGGATACCGGTGCGCCCTACCTGCGCGAGCTGGGCGGCTATCTGGAACGCCCTGCAGACCCGTTTAACGACCATGAACCGGTGGATAGCTCCGCCGCTGCTATCGCCGCGCAAGGGTTGATGAGATTAGGAAACTGGCTATCCGCGCGGGGAAGCGAAGGCACACGCTACTGGCAAGCGGGCTTAACCGTGCTGAAGCATCTGCTAGAGGAGCCTTATCTCAGCACCGACGAGGCGCATCAGGGATTGCTACTGCACAGCGTCTATCATCGCCCTAACGGCTGGGATCACATACCCGAAGGCAGACGCATCCCCTGTGGCGAGGCGTGCCTGTGGGGCGATTACCACCTGCGCGAGCTGTGCCTGTACGTTCAACGCGACGCAAAGAAGGAGGGGTACTATACCTTCTTTGGGAAAGGCTGATTGCGTTCCCAATCGGCTCTAGTGGTACAATCACGGTGGGAGGTGTTTGCGGTGAAAACGTTGATCCACGCTCGTTACGACGGCAAAGTGCTCATTCCTGAAGAGCCTCTGCAGCTGGAAGAAGGCCAAATCGTGCGTCTGGAGATCATAGCGCCAGCGTGTCAATCGGAAGCCAGCCTGTCACGCGAACGGCGACGTCAGGCGCTCAGGCAGCTGGTGGCGACAGCTGTGGAGGGAGCAAGTATACCGGATGAAGCCCTTCGGCGCGAGAATCTGTACGAGGACTGAAAGGCACAATGCAGCTGCTTATAGACACTAGCGTGCTAGTGCGATTGCGCGATAAGGGCAGTCCTCACCTCGTAGAATGCGAGCGCGCTATCGACCTGCTTATTGTCAGGGACGAGAAGCTATATCTCTGCACACAGGTACTCATCGAGTTCTGGAGCGTCGCTACCCGCCCGCTTGAAGCAAACGGTTTGGGACGTAACGCGGAACAGGCATTTTTAGATTGCCAGCTCTTTCTAGGTGTCATGTCCCTGCTCGACGAACCTCCCGATATCGCCCGATATTGGCTGGAACTGGTGCGCCGCTATGAGGTGAAAGGCAAAGAGGTGCACGATGCCCGACTGGTGGCGTTTGCCCTCGCGCATGGCATACCCCATATCCTCACTCTCAACCCCGCTGACTTCAGCCGCTATCAAGAGGTTGCCGCGATTACTCCGGCGAATCTGGTAGAGCAACTATCCTGAGGGGGTCTGATTATGCCAGCCCGACCACGCATCGAAGCCAGCGATGTGGTGTTCATGTATGCGGCGGAGCCGAGGCTATATGACCTGTACTGCGGTACCGTCACAGGATGGGGAGGCAGAGCCTCTTCACGAGCGGACGCAGCCGTCAGGGAATACCTCGCCCGCGTGGACGAGGCAAAGCGCCGGAACATGCGTTACTGCGCCAGCGTGGATTTTCTGGTGGACTTCGGGGGTTTCATCGACTTCCGCCCCGACCGTTTCATGGACTCGGTATGCCGTGACCTGGATGGCAAACCGCTTACAGTGCCCTGGCTACACGACCATTCGCACAAGGGACACCCTGCCTACTGGTTTTGCACGAATAGCCCTGATTTGCGTGCTTACCTGATAGACCAGACCGAGCGTGCCTGCCTCGCCCCGATCGACGGATTGCACATCGACGATTACCGTGGCACCTCTGCCTGCGCTGCATGGAACGGCGGTTGTTTCTGCGAGCACTGTATCAGGGATTTCCGTCAGTACCTGAAGCGCATCGGCAAGCTGAGCGCGGACGAAGCCGAAGGCTTCCACTATCGCGACTACCTGTTGAAACAGGGCGTTACCGCCGAGCGTTACCGCCAGAACCCATGGACGGTTCCCCTCGGAGGGGAGTTCCAGCAGTTCCAGCGCGAGGCGATGATGGCGATTGTCAAGCAGGTATATCAACACGCGGAGCGAATTCGGCGTAAGCCCCTGTTGCGCAGTGTCAACTCCAGCGCGTCCAGCCCAGAGGCTCTGCTGGTGGAACCACTCGTAGACTATTTCTGCGGGGAGGTGGAACATCATGCGGCTTCAGGCAGGTTGCGGGTAGAGCCTCTGTTCGTGTACAGGCTGGTGGAAGCGTTCAACAAGCGGCAAACGGCAACAGCCAGCGGCTGGGATTGGGCGTGGGTTGCCGCTAACGAGAAGCTGGGCATGGTGCGCGCATGGATTGCGCAAGCGTACGCTTTCGGCTCGGTGTTCATGGTGCCGCACAACCAGTGGTGTTATACGCCCGAGAAAGGTACGCACTGGTGGCGAGGCAAACCGGAGCACTTCACCTATCTCTACTGCTTTGTGCGCGACCACCGCGACCTGTTTGACGGCTACCTGCCGTTCACGAACACCCTGCTGGAGGTAGACGAGCCCCGCTTCAAAAGCGCAGAAGAGCTGGCTTGGAAGATGCTGGAGGCGAACGTACCCTTCGCGGTACTCTATCGCACACCAGACGGACGCGCCCATACTGCAGGCAATGCCAGAGCAAGCAGTTATCGCGTTGTATCCGCAGAACAATCGCTGGCGAACTTACCCGAAGAAACGCGGAGCCAGCTGCGAGTGGAAAGCGCGGGCAGGTTCATCGTTTCTTTGCGTCGGCGTGCACAGCGGGGCGGTTATCCCCTGGTGATCCACTTGCTGAACCGTGACTACAGGGTGGAAACGGATAGCACCGCTTCATCGGATGTTACGGTGCGGCTGGATGGTGTGTTGCTTAAGCGCCTAGGCATCTCGCCCCGTGAGGCGACAGTGTTTTCGCCGGGGGGCAGAGGGATAACCACGAATCCGCGAAGTACGAAGGAGGGGTTGGCAATAGAGGTTCGAAGCGCAGGACTCTGGACGGTAATAGCAGTAAAGTAACACCGAATAGTGCTGTGTTAAGTTATAATTTGGGGATTTCGCAACATTCTCGCCCCGATATCAAATCGGGAGCTATCAAATCCGTCCGCGCGGATTTCCAGAACCTGCTCAGGCAGGTTTGCCTCTGTTACAGACCACCATTTTGATGGTGGGGCACGATGTCTGGAGCAGGGCGGTACAATGAACACAGTTTCAGACACAAAAGCGCAACAGGTCGCTTACTTGCTCAAAGCGGCGCACTGGCAGCCGCCCGAACCGCCCGCTCTTCTGGATGAGCTTTCCGCAGAGGGGGCATTGCACAGCAGACAGGGCGTGCTGTGGGTGGACATCACCGCCCGTGATCCGTCCGCTACAGCCTCTCTGCTCACGGGGCGATTCGGCTTCCACCCACTGGCGGTGGAGGACGCCCTGAGCCCCTACGAGCGCCCTGCCCTGCAACGCTACGACGGCGTGCTGTTCCTCGCGGCGCACGAACTCCAGCAACAAGGCGGCGAGGAGGTATACCGTGAGGTCGGCTTCTTCCTCGGAAAGCACCTCCTCGTGACCGTGCATACTGAACCTATCCCGCTGATAGACCACTGGTTCGGGCGGTGGACGGCGCAACCCGAACGAGTGGGCAGGACTCCTGCGCATCTGTTACATCTGCTGCTGGACGCCATCGTAGACGAATATTTCCCCACCGCCGACACGCTGGAGGAGAAGGCGGACGACTTAGAGGAAGCCATCTTCGCGGGGGACGGCAGCGTGCAGGTCGCGGACATCCTGCGTGTCAAACGCCGCCTGCTGGAGCTGCGTCAACACATCACACCTCTGCGCGATATCCTGAACGCCTTGCTGCGGCGCGACGTGGATCTGATACCTGATGAAGTCGTACCCTACCTGCAGGACGTGTACGACCATACCTTGCGCATCGCCGAACTGGCAGACATCAATCGCGACATCCTGGCGGGGGTGCTGGACGCGCATCTTTCTGTCACCTCCCACCGACTGAACGAGGTGATGCGTATCCTTACCATCATTTCCACCCTGCTCATGTCGGCGGCGCTCATCGCGGGCATCTACGGTATGAACTTTGAGTTCATGCCTGAGCTGCGGTGGAAGGGAGGCTACCCCTTTGCGGGGGCGATGATGGTGCTGGTAGCGCTGATAGAGCTCTACATCTTCCGGCGTAAGGGGTGGATTTAGCGGTGGCACGCTACATCCTGTCGCGCCTGCTGCAGGCGATACCCACCCTGCTACTCATCTCCTTCCTCACCTTCATCTTAGGCTTCCTCGCGCCAGGCGACCCCATCCGCATGATTCTGGGCGAGCGCTCCGACCCGCAGGCTGTGGCGCAGGTGCGGCGCGAGCTGGGCTTAGACCAGCCGTGGTACGTGCAGTATGGGCGGTTCGTTTGGAACGCTGTGCGCGGCGACTTCGGCATCTCACTGTACAACCGTCGTCCGGTGGGCGAAATTATTCGCGAATCCTTTCCTGCCACCGCCACGCTGGCGGTGCTGGCAATCCTGCTGGCGGTGACGATAGGCATCCCCGCAGGCATCGTGGCAGCGGTATGGCACAACAAGCTCCCTGATCGACTGAGCATGGTGGGAGTGGT
>JANWYZ010000211.1 GCA_025054895.1 bacterium
CGTATCTACCCACGATATCGCTCTGGCGGACATTGCGCTGGAGTATCTGCGCAAGTAGACGTAGCAGCTCGTCGCCCTGCTGGTGACCGTAGGTATCGTTGTAGCGTTTGAAGTAGTCCACGTCGATCATCAAGAGGGTCATCGGATGGTGGTAGCGCGACGAGCGGGAGATTTCCTCCTTGAGCCGTTCGTGCAGACGGCGGTGATTTAATAGCCCTGTCAGCCCATCGCGTGCTGCCATCTCCATCGTCTGGCGATAAAGGCGCATGTTTTCGAGCAACATCGCCAGGTGGTCTACCACCACCCGTATCGCCTCGTAATCCGCTCGTACGAACGGTTCACGCTGCGCCGAACGCTCCAGTATCAACAACCCCCATGGGTAGTCACGTACCGCCAGCGGGATGATCAAAAGGTGTCCGGTGAAACATTCGACATCCCCAAGCAAACGCGCACGCAAGGAGTCGGCGATGACCAGAGGCTTGCGGCGGTCGAGGGTTTTACCCATTACGCCTTCCGCTTGCAAGTAGGCGGGGAAAGACGCTCGCTCGTGTTGGGGGTAAACACCTGCGTTCTGCAAATGCGCTTCATGGCGGGCATAGCTCCACAGGCTCAGGCGGTCGAAAGCCAGTAGACGGCGGAGTTCCTCGCCGAGGTCTTGAAGCAAGCTGTCCGGATGCAGATGGGCGATCAGGCGGTGGTGTAGCGTTTGCAGGGCGCGTACCTGCCTCTGCGCCTGATGGGCGCGTATCAGCGCACGCATGGCCAGTAGCCCCACCGCCCCGACCGAACATATCGGTATGACCGCAAGCCAGCCCCACTGCCTCTGCGCCAGCAACGCTGCCAGCACAGTGGGAAGGGTTACCGTTTCGACAATCCCCTCAACGCGCGCTACCTGCCGCAAATGGGCACGACGCCCTCCTTCGCACCACCATAACAATACCACCCGTAACCCAACGAACAGCCCTACCGCCGCCAGCAAACGCAGCCAATCTATCCAGCTTACAGGTACAGCGTCAGCGGAACGCTTGCCATAGTGGTACAAGAACCCACTCGCCAGAGCGGACAGGGCGAGCGCCGGCGCATATCCAGATACGTCGTTTTGTTCCCGCTGGCGCAACCGCTGCGCAGCCATTCCTGCCAGCAGGCTGGTGGTTGCTCCTGCACATGCGCCATGCAGTAGCATGGTGTACAAAACCACTGCGCTGCCCAAACGAACCCTGCGCGTGCCCAAGCGCCCAACAGGCAGTAGCATGGCTAACGCGGTTAATAGCAGGAGCAACACTACGGGTAGCAGATGAGGCACCGGAGCAGGTTGTAGCCACCAGCAGACCGGCAGTGCGATGAGGGTAAGCAACCATATCCACCGCAACTTTGGATGGAGACCGCGCACGGATTAGTACCCCAACTCAAGTTCTTGTGCATATTATATGGCGAAAGTTGGAAAAGTGCAAACCGAACGGTAGCTGCGGTATACTGTATGCCAGAAGGTCTCATGTGGTACAAACTCTTGTCGTCATTCTGAGCGGAGCGAAGAATCTCCCAGATGCTTCATCCCGTTCAACATGACAAAAAAAGAACGAGATGCTTCGCTAACGCTCAGCATGACAATAAAACGTCTTTTATTGTGAGCAAAGCGAGGAATCTCGGTCTGGACGAGGAGTGTAAGTGATGAAGAAGGTCGTTCTGGTCTACTCCGGCGGGCTGGATACGTCGGTATGCATTCCGCTGATGCGTGAAGAATATGGCTACGACCACGTGATTACCGTCACGGTGGACGTGGGACAGCCAGAGGAGGATATTCAGGAGGCGGCGCAAAAGGCGCGCGTGCTGGGCACGGAACACTACACCGTGCCGGCGAAAGAGGAGTTCGCCCGCGATTACTGCTTTGCTGCGGTGCGAGCGAACGGCAGCTATGAAGGCTATCCGGTCAGCACTTCCATTGCCCGTCCACTGATTGCGGCGAAGGCGGTAGAGGTGGCGAAGCAAGTGGGCGCAACAGCGTTTGCACACGGCTGTACAGGCAAAGGCAACGACCAGTTTCGCATCGAGTTCACCATCCGTGCGCTGATGCCCGACGCCACTATCCATGCCCCCATCCGCGAGCGCAACATGACTCGCTCCTGGGAGATCGAGTACGCCCGGTCGCGCGGCGTGCCCATCGCGCAGAGCGTGGAAAAAATCTGGAGCATCGACGAGAACCTGTGGGGCCGCTCTATCGAAGGCGGACGGCTGGAGGAACCCGACTACGCTCCGCCAGAAGAGATTTACCGCTGGACGCGCAGTCCACAGGATGCGCCCGACGCCCCGCGCGAGCTGAAGCTGGACTTCGAACAGGGCGTGCCAGTAGCGGTAGACGGCGAACCGCTTTCCCCCGCCGCGCTCATTGCCAAGCTCAACCGCATCGCTGGCGAAAACGGCGTAGGGCGCATCGACATCATGGAAGACCGCATGTTAGGGCTGAAGGTGCGCGAGAACTACGAGTGCCCCGCGGCGGTGACCATCCTGACGGCACATCACGCGCTGGAAGCGTTAGTGCTCACGCGCGAGGAGCTGCGCTTCAAGTCGCTGGTGGACGCTGAGTGGGCGCAACTGGCGTACTACGGATTATGGTTTGACCCCTTCAAGGAGGACCTGGAGGCGTTCATCGCACAGACGCAAAAGCGCGTGACGGGCACTGTATGGCTGCGCCTGTATAAGGGAAGCCTTCAGGTAACAGGACGCAGCAGCCCGTGGGCGTTGTACTCGGAGGAGCTGGCATCGTTTGACACCACCACCTTCGACCAGCGCGAGAGCACCGGCATGGTGAAGATTTTCGGCTTGCAGGCGCGGATGTACCACGCGCTGAAGCAGAAGTTCGCGGAAACGGCGAGCTCGTAGCGCAGTTTAACACCTGTGAAAACGCTTTGTGGGAAGGCACGGGCGCGCTTCTCTACGCGCGTTCCTCTGGTTGGTTCCCATCATAGCCCACCATTTTCATGGTGGACGACAGGGCGTACGCCGCACATGGTGGCAAGAAGGATGTGGGCAGGCAACCTCTGGAGGGTCGCGCTCCGTCGCGACCATGCAAACCCGACGGCTCGGCGGGAGCTTCGCCCTCCAGCCCCCGTTGTCACCCTGAGTGTTAGCGAAGGGTTTCAGATGCTTCGCTTGCGCTCAGCATGACAGAGGGACAACACTGGAGGGTTGCGCTCCGTCGCGACCAGGATGGCGGACGCAACAGAGTGCGTCCCTCCAAAGCGGGAGCAGGGGTGAGAGCACAATCTCTGTCGGAAGGATGGAAAGGTATGGACAAGCTCTGGGGAGGACGTTTCGAGAAGCAAACAGACGAAGCCGTAGAGGCGTTCACCACCTCCCTGAGCGTGGACGCGCGGCTGTGGGAAGTGGACATCCGCGGCAGCATCGCGCACGCGCGGATGCTGGGCAAAATCGGTGTACTGACGCCGGAGGAGGCAGATTCGATTATCACCGGCTTGCAATCGCTGCGCGAGGACATCGCGTCGGGTAAAGTGGCTTTTGACTCGCAAGCGGAGGACATCCACTCGGAGATAGAACGCCTGCTCACCGAACGCATCGGCGCAGCAGCTGGCAGATTACACACCGCCCGCAGCCGTAACGACCAGGTGGCGACCGATACGCGCCTGTACCTGCGCGAAGGCATCGACGCCCTGTGCGAGCGCATCCAGCAACTGCAAAAGTGGCTGGTCGACACCGCCCAGAGCCACCTGCATACCCTTTTGCCCGGGTGCACGCACCTGCAGCACGCGCAACCGGTGAGCCTCGCCCACCACCTGATGGCGTACTTCTGGATGCTGCAGCGCGACCGCGAAAGGCTGGCGGGTTGCCGTAAGAGGGTGAATCAACTGCCTCTGGGCAGCGCAGCGCTGGCGGGTACATCGTTCGCTCTGGACCGCGAGATGGTGGCGCAGGAACTGGGCTTCGAGGGCGTCTGCGAGAACAGTATGGATGCCGTCTCCGACCGCGATTTCGTGGTGGAGTTCCTCTGCTGCGCCGCGCTGGTGATGATGCACCTGTCGCGTCTGGCGGAGGAGCTGATCCTGTGGAGCACGCCTGAGTTCGGCTTCGTGGAGCTGGACGACAGCGTCACCACCGGCAGCAGCATCATGCCCCAGAAGAAGAACCCCGACGTAGCGGAGCTGATACGCGGGCGCATGGGGCGCGTGGTGGCAGACCTGACCGGCGCGCTGGTGATGTTGAAGGCGTTGCCTCTGTCTTACAACCGCGACCTGCAGGAAGATAAGGGTTTCCTGTTCGATGCGCTGGATACTGCGCTCTCCAGCGTGGCGATGGCGCATCTGATGCTGTCGCGAGCGCAGTTCCGCGTGGAACGGATGCGTCAGGCGGTTCAAGGCGACTTTTCTAACGCCACCGACCTGGCGGACTACCTTGTACGCAAGGGGATGCCTTTCCGTCAGGCGCATGAGGTAGTGGGGCGAGTGGTGTTGTACTGTCTGAGGCAAGGCGTTGCGCTGGAGCGCCTGAGCGTGGAAGAGTTGCGTCAGTTCAGCCACCTGTTCGAATCGGACGCCCTGCAGGTATTGCAACCCGAAGCGGTGATGGGCGCAAGGCGTTCTCGAGGGGGCGCTGCGCCCGAGGCGGTGAGCCAGCAGATAGCGATTGCCAGAGAGTTACTGGGGGGTGATACGCACTGACTGCGCGCTCGTACCGTTATCTGGACGTGATCACGGTCAGTTTTGTGGTGGTGCTGTTGCTGTCCAACATCGTTGCGGTGAAGCCGGTGCGCCTGTTTAACTTCCTGGGCATGGATCTGGACGGCGGCACCCTGCTTTTTCCTGTCTCGTACATCTTTGGCGATGTGCTGGTAGAAGTGTATGGCTACGCCCGCTCGCGGCGGGTCATCTGGATGGGCTTCGGCTTCAACCTGCTGGCGGCGCTGCTCTTCTGGATTATCGTTAAACTGCCCCCATCGCCCGAGTGGCAAATGCAAGACGCCTTCGCGATGATATTGGGGCAGACGCCTCGTATTGTAGCAGGCAGCCTGATTGCCTTCTGGTGCGGCGAGTTTGTGAACTCGTACGTGATGGCGAAGATGAAGGTCTGGACGGGCGGGCAGTTTTTGTGGACGCGCACTATCGGCAGTACGATAGTTGGGCAAGCGGTGGACACGGCGCTGTTCCAGATAATCGCCTTTGCGGGCGTGTGGGATGGCGGACTGCTGCTCCGCGTGATGCTGTGGAACTACACGGCGAAGGTGCTGTACGAGACGCTGGCAACCCCCATTACCTACGCGGTGGTACACTTCCTGAAGAGGGCAGAGCAGGAGGATTACTACGACTACGATACAAACTTCAACCCGTTTGCCTTGAGGGCGTAACGCAGGCGTAAACCGTTATTGTCGCAGAGGAGTCGTCTACCTCCGGTTGTGCATCTCCACGAAGGAGGTAGACGACTCTTTTTTGCGAAACGGGGGCAAAA
>JANWYZ010000212.1 GCA_025054895.1 bacterium
ACCAGCGCAAGGTCAGAAGGGGGGTGTTCAGGCTTCTCGATAAGGCGCACCACACGGTCGCCCTCCAGCACCGCTACACCGAACTCTTGCGGGTTAGACACATGCGCCAGCAGTATCTGCGCGTTGGGGCGAATCTGCTCGAACTCGCGCACAAAGGGAGTAATACCCTCTTTCACCAGGTTGTCGCCGAGGTACATCACAAACGGCTCATCACCCAGAAAGTGCTGTGCGATCTGAACAGCGTGCGCCAGCCCAAGCGGCTCCGGCTGGTGGATGTAGGTTACTCGAATACCCCACCGACTGCCATCGCCAACCGCCTGCATAATCTCCTCGCGCGTATCTCCTACGATGATGCCTACATCGATAATGCCCGCATTGCGTATCGCTTCGATACCGTAGAAAAGTACGGGCTTGTTGGCAATGGGGATTAGCTGCTTCGCGCCGGTGTAAGTGATGGGACGCAGGCGGGTTCCTTTGCCGCCGCTGAGAATCAGCCCTTTCACAAGCCGCGCCTCCTTATTGAGGGATAATAGGGCGTATATGCGTTGGTTGAGACAGGCACTTTATTAGCCACAATGCCCAGGAGTCTTGCCCCGGGTACGGCGTGAAGGGTCTCTACCGCATGGAGCGCCGCATCGCGTGGGGTAGACCCCGGCTGAACAACTAACAGGATAGCATCGCTGTAGAGCGCAAGCAAACGCGAGTCAGCGAACATCTCCACCGGCGGCGCGTCCAGGATAAGCATGTCGTATCGCTCTCGCAGTTGCGCCAGTACACCTTGCATCCTGACGCTCTCCAGCAACTCGGTGGGATTGGGCGGAGCAGCCCCTGCTGGTAAGAGCCAGAGGTTCTCTATGCCCGTACCGCGCAGGCACTCATCCAAAGGGTTCTCTCCGCTCAGTATATTGACCAGCCCAGGTGACTGGGGAACACCGTCGAATCGGTGCTGCGTGGGCAGGCGCAGGTCGGCATCGATGAGAAGCACGCGCTGACCGGAATGCGCCATGCTGGTTGCCAGATGTCTCGCTACGAAGGTCTTTCCTTCGCTAGGCAGAGGGGAGCCAACCATCAGCACTCTCACAGGGCGATCCTGGGTGGATAGGCGGATAGCGGCGCGCAGATTGCGAAAGGCTTCTACGGCAACCGGCTCCTTCAGTAAAGGCGCTTCCGCCCCTTCACGCACCACGGGGATACTGCAGAGCAAAGGTGCGCCGAGCCATGCTGAAGCCTGCTCAGCCGACGGCAATCGGCGGTCTATCTGTTCCAGTAATAGCGCAAAACCGATAGCTATCAGTGCTCCCAGTACTGTGCCCATCAGCATGTTCAGGATGCGCCGCGGCTTGACGCGCTTGCCCGGTAGTTGCGCCAGCTCCACCACGCGCGCATTGCCCAGCTTGACCGCCTGGGTAAGTTCCGCTTCCTGCAGACGTTCTATCAGGAACAGATACCTCCTTTCCAGCGCCTGACGTTGACGCAAGAGCTGGGTCAGTTGCTTTTCCAGCTCCGGCACTGCCAGCATCTGCTGGCGGACGTTACCCAATGTTCTTTGCAGTGCGCTCATCTGCGCCTCCTGCCCCACGATATCCGCGGAGAGCAGGGCGATGTTTTTGTATAACTCCTGGTAGACAGGGTTAGGCAAACGCTGCACACTCTCGATGCGCGAGGCTTCTTGCCGGAGCTGTTCACGCAACGCCTCGACGCGGGCGACAGCGGATTGCACGCGAGGATGTTCGTCGGTGAACTGCGCTTGTAGCGCCAGCAGGTCAGCCTCCGCGATGACCAGCTGTTTTTTGATTTCCTGCACCGTCGGGTTTTCGTAGATAGTAGGCGAGACCAGTGTAGAAGGTTCTTGCCCCAGCCGCAGGCGTGTGGCGGCAAGACGGGTACGCAGGTCGGTCAAACGCAGGTTGCCCTGCCACTGTCGGTTGCTCAGCTCCACCATCTGCAACATCAGCGCGCGCACCTGTTCGCCGGCGTCCAAGAAAGCTTCTTTGCGCTTGAAAGACGCCAGTCTTTCGTCTGCTTCAGCCAGCTGTTGTTTCACTCCGCCGGGCGCTTCCAGCTGTTCGCGGATGAAGCGGACGGTATTGCGAGCCTCCTCCTTGCGCAGACGTTCGTTTTGCCAGACGATAGCCACAGCTGCCGCGTTCGCAGCATTCTGGGCGCGGCGGGGTGAACTTGCCTCCGCAAACAGCTCAATCAAACCAGTGTCCTCTACTAAACGCGCACGGATGTCTTGTTGAAACTCTTCCTCCTCTTTGGGCGCACCGGGGGCGCGTCGCTCTATCTGCGCTGCGCGCGATAAAATACATCCCTCCACGTCGGGCGAGGAGGCAGACTTACAAAGAATATCTTCAAATAAAGCCCTGATATTTTCAGATGTTTTGTATTGAGACAATAATATGCCTTCATTTTGAGAAATAATAACTATCGAATCCACCAGCGCTTTGTACGGATAGGTATCCAGCATCTCCGCCTGCTCCTGCGGAAGCGTGCGTGTGAAGCCAGCACCGAACAGGTCTGTCCGGAGTACAAAACCAGAAGGCTGCTCGATCTGCACAATAGCCTTTGCCCGGTATACTGGGGTAGCAGTGAAAGTGACTATAGCAGTGCCTAGCAGCACCAGTGCAAAGCACGAAAGGGCATACGCACGTCGCCGTGAAAGAATGTCCGTCAGTTGAGCTAGCACACTGCGATCGCGATGCACAGAGCGATAAAACCTCCCTGAGCGATTGCTTTCAGTGTAACAATACACAGAGCAAAAGTCAATTGTAGCAGGAATCGGCGAGGGTTGCGTTGAAGCGCAAAGGCAAGGAGGCGGCGTGCTGATGGGTACTGTGTATGCCATTGTAAACCAGAAAGGTGGGGTGGGAAAGACCACTACGGCGGTTAATGTTGCCGCGGCAATTGCTTTGACGGCGCAACGAGTGCTTCTCGTTGATGTAGACCCTCAGGGAAACGCCACCAGCGGCGTAGGCGTCGAGAAGAGCAAACTTACAAGCAGCATCTACCAGGTGCTGGTTGACGATTTGCCCATAGAAGAAGTGGTGCTGCGCACTTGTGTGGAAGGACTGGACATCGTACCATCGACACTTGACCTGGCGGGTGCGGAGATCGAGTTGATGACGCGGATTAGCCGCGAACATGTGCTGCAGCACGCGCTGGAGCCACTGCGGGCAAAATACGACTACATTTTTATCGATACTCCTCCTTCGCTTGGGTTGCTGACGGTAAACTGTTTAACCGCATGTGATTTGACCATCGTACCCATTCAGTGCGAGTACTATGCCCTCGAGGGCATTACGCAGCTCATGCGCACAGTGGACCTTGTGCGCCGCCGTTTGAATCCAAATTTGCGCATAGCGCACGTCCTTTTGACCATGAAGGACCCTCGCCTGCGGTTGGCGCAGCAGGTAGAGGATGAAGTCAGAGCCTTTTTTGGGGAAGTTGTATCGTCGGTGGTGATACCGCGCAATGTACGGCTGAGTGAGGCTCCCAGCTTTGGGATGCCTGTCGTGCTTTATGACCCGAAGTCGCGCGGCGCAGAAGCGTACCGGCAGTTCGCTCTGGAGGTGATGGAGTATGAATCGCAGAGGGTTGGGTAAAGGATTGTCTGCGCTGATTTCCGCGGGCGAGGAGACGAGCGAAGGCATCTTAGAGATACCTCTTTCCGCCATCGTGCCTAACCCTGAACAACCGCGCAGGCAGCTGGACCATGAAAGCATTGAAGAACTGGCTGCATCCATCCGCGAACATGGTGTGCTACAGCCAATCATCGTGCAGCAGCTACCTGACGCCAGATACCAGCTGATAGCGGGCGAAAGACGCTGGCGGGCGGCGCGTGTTGCAGGACTTACCACTATACCCGCGATAGTGCGCCAGACAAGCGATGAAGAACGTCTGGAGCTTGCACTCGTGGAGAATGTGCAGAGAGAGGATATTAACGCCGTTGATGAGGCGATGGCGTATCGTACACTGATAGAGCGGTTTGGCATGACGCAGGAAGAAGTAGCGCGGAAGGTAGGTAAAAGCCGCACGGCGGTTGCGAACACGCTGCGTCTTCTGACATTGGATGCGGAGATACTGGATGGGCTAAAACAGGGAAAGATTTCGGAGGGGCACGCTCGCGCTCTGCTGATGGCTCCTGAGGAAACGAGGCTGGAGATGTACCGACGCGCCGTACGAGCAGGTTGGAGCGTGCGAGAAACAGAGCGATCTGCCCGAAATGCGACCCGACAAAAGTCCCCTGCTGCCATCCCTGTTTCACGTGAAACAGCAGACCCTGATCCGCACATTCTCGCGCTGGAGGACAGACTGCGAAGCGCCCTAGCTACCAAGGTGCAGATACGCTACTTCAACGGCGCAGGCACAATCGAAATCCACTTCTACGACCTCGATGACCTCTCGCGGATTATTGAAAGCATTGTGCGGTAAAGAACGACACGTCTCAACAAGTGGGCGCTGCCTGATTGGGTGGTGTATGCCGCTCGAACCGCTTTGGATACGTTAATAGTGCCTACTCGGTATCGGGCATAGCTGGCTACCATAATACTCCCACAATCCGTCCATCTGCATCTACATCGATCTGTTGCGCTGCTGGCTCAGCAGGTAGACCAGGCATGGTCATAATATCTCCACAGAAAACGCGTACGAAACCAGCGCCAGAAGCCAGCTGAACCGCCTTAACTGGTAGAGTAAAACCTTTCGGCGCGCCTTTTAGATTGGGGTCGTGCGATAGCGAGAACTGCGTTTTCGCGAAGCATATCGGTAAGTGCTGAAAACCCCACTTTTCAAATTGCTTCAGCTGTGAACGGACACCCTGTTCATACCGTACGTCACTCGCGCCATACACCTGCTTGGCAACGATTTCTATTTTCTGCTGCAGGGTACCTTTACAAGAATAGAGAGGCTGATGATGGCTACCGCAACCGGCACATACTTCATCCACTGCCCGTGCAAGCGCAATCCCGCCCTCCGCACCTCGCGAAAAGCTTTCCGACACAGCTACGGCTTCCGCCCCCGCGTCTGACGCCAGCGCGCTTAGCAAATTGATCTCCGCTTCGGTGTCGACGGGGAAACGGTTAATTGCAACCACCACAGGCACCCCCAGACGATGCACAATGTCAATATGCGCCTTCAGGTTTACCGAGCCTTGTTCCAGTGCGTCCAGGTCCTCTCGACCTAAATCAGAGGGCAAGGGTTTACCGCTAGCAATCTTGAACTTGCCGCTATGCATCTTGAGGGCGCGCACTGTTGCTACCAGCACGGCAACATCTGGCGGCTTGCCCAATACCGGCGAGACGATGTGGCAGAACTTCTCGAAACCTAGGTCAGAACCAAAACCTGCTTCAGTAACCACGTAATCGCATGTGTGAAGAGCGATTTTGTCTGCCAGAACTGAGCTGCAGCCTGTAGCAATATTACCAAACGGACCAGTGTGCACCAATA
>JANWYZ010000213.1 GCA_025054895.1 bacterium
CAGGTACGCCATGTTGGTAGTGGCGCACGTCAGTGCGCCTCCTGTCACCCTGAGCGTTAGCGAAGGGTCTCGGATGCTTCGCCTTCGGCTCAGCATGACAATCACTGGAGGGTCGCGCTCCGTCGCGACCACATGACTAAATCTGGAGGGTCGCGCCCCGTCATGACCACTCAAAACCGACGATATAAAAACTTAACAGAGCACTACCCAAGGCTTACACCCATGACTATTGGCGCAACCGTTCCAGCACCAGCAGCCAATCCTGAAACTTCGGCAGCACGGGTGTCGTCCAGTCGCCCTGCTCGTTGCCTTGCGCCTCGCCAAGCGGTATCTCCTGCCCGCTCGCAGGGTCAAACAATAGCGCCCGATACAAGGCTGCCGGCTCCAATTGCTTTACCGTTACCCGCCACTGGTACACCGGCAAATAGATAAGGCGCAGTTCGCCCGGGATGCCGGCTGCGTAAGGCAAAAAGAGGTTCCCTTCGTGGCAGCGAGGCTCCACCCACTCCGGATGGGGTTCGATACGCCACCATGCGTAACGCTCCAGCAAACGTTTTGCCATACCCAACTGTGCCGAACCAGGCAAGCAATACGCCTCCTCCCACGGGGTATCGCCCCACGTCATACCATGCGGAGACGCACCGTACGGCTCCTCCCGCGTGTTCACCTGCCAGATGCCATTCGCACCATAAGTGAAGCCCTTCGCGCCATGTAGCCAGCACGCCCAGAACATTAACCGCTGCACCTCCTGCCGACTCGCCTCGCCAATGCCTTCGTAACATACCTCTCCCTCCACCACTGGCATCACCGGCTGACGGTTATACGAGCGAACCACCTGATGCAGTGTGTTGGACAAACTGGCGCGGTCGCCGTGACCGGTCTGCAGCATATCGAAATCCAGCACCTCATCGCACAGGCTGTCGCGCGCTGATACCGACGGATGAGCAGTTATCGGGTGACGATATGGGTCGATATCACGAACATACCGCCCCACCTCTTCCCACATCGCGCGGGTCTTCAGGGCATACTCCTCCTGCCACTCGCGCGGTCGTGATTGGTCATGGTAGAAGGGCATCAATACCTCGCCCGCCAGACACCACACCACAGGATAGGCTCCCCACCGTGCGACCAGGTAGCGCCAGTGCTGCTTCATCCTCTCCACGCCCAGCCAGTGGATGTAATATCCCCAGCACCCCACAATGCAGGGCACAAGGCCGTTCTTCACCAGCCAGTGGATGCGCAGGTCCGCCATGTCGAAATAGCGAGGATTCACGTGCGACCAGCCCGATTCCCAGGCAAACCCCGCTTCATTCGCACCGCGCTCATCAAACGCCGCCATGTCGGGGTACAGCCCTGCCACTATCTGAATCACAGTGAACCCCTTCTGCACGCGATCTGCGGTTAATGTCGCGAAATCGCCCGCAAAGCTCAGCCGCTTACACAACCCCATCCACCACGTATCACCCAGCCAGAGGAAGGGCGTGCCGTCGCGATGTTGCAGATAGCGTCCGTCCGCTGAGACCTCTAAACCGCCGCGCCGCAGCAGAGGATTGCTGCCCTCATACGGTGCAACCGCGAGCCTCCCCTCCACACCGTGCAGAGAAGCGTTGCTCGTATCGGTGCATACCGTGCGCCACCGGTAATCCCCCGCCTGTGAAGGAGCAAAACGTACTCGCCACTCTTGCTCCCCTGCCCAGAACGTGGGGACCCTTCGCTCGCTGCCGTCCGGCGCAGTGAACACAACGTCCAGCTGCACCTCGTTAAACGGATCGGAATACCAGCGCGAGGAGACCAGCCCCCATTCGACAGCACAGTTTACCTGTGCGTAATACTGCGTCATCTCTGTTACCTCCTTAGACAAACATTGCGAACAACCGCTCTTCCACGACCAGAGGCTATATTCCCTTCAAACAGGACTGCTTCCCCCCTGCGTATAATTAAAAGCACAGGTGAACACCAATGGCAATCCTGCTATCGCAGCTGGTGATAGAGCCGATGCGGGCGGAAGACATCCCCGAAATCATGCAAATCGAGCGGATGTGCTTCCGCACTCCCTGGCACGAAAACGCCTTTTATAACGAGCTGTACCACCGGTCCGCCTGCTATCTGGCAGCAAAGGTCAACGGGCGTGTCGTCGGATACGCAGGTATGTGGGTCATTATGGACGAGGCGCACATTACAACGCTGGCGGTACATCCCCACTACCGCCGACAACATATCGGAGAGCGACTGCTGCTCGCATTGCTGGAGTATGCCATCGCCCGCCGCGCCCGACACGCCACGCTCGAGGTGCGTGAAAACAACGTCGCCGCCCAGCGACTCTATAGCAAATACGGCTTCTACACGGTTGCCATTCGCAAAGGGTACTACGCCGACACGGGCGAAAACGCGCTCATCATGTGGACGCCAGATATGCAGACGCCAGAGTATCGGCAGTTGCTCAGAGCGAACCGTAGGAACCTTCTGCGAAGCGGAGAAGGAGTGCAATGAACATCCTGGGTATCGAAACCAGCTGCGATGAAACCTCTGTCGCCGTCGTACGCGACGGGGTGGAGATACTTTCTAACCTCATCGCCTCGCAGGTGGACATCCACGCGCTCACGGGGGGCGTTGTACCCGAAGTGGCGGCGCGCAAACACGTGGAGCGCCTGAGCGTGCTCATCGAAAAGGCAATGCATGAAGCGAACCTCCACTACCCCGACATCGACCTCATCGCGGTCACCAACCGACCCGGCTTGATTGGTGCGCTGATGGTGGGCGTATCCGCTGCGAAAGCGCTGGCATACGCACTGGGTAAACCTGTTGTGGCTGTACACCATCTGGAAGGGCATATCGCCTCCAACTTCCTGACGGCGCCCGACCTGCAGTTTCCCTTCATCTGCCTTATCGTATCGGGTGGACACACCGACCTGCACATCGTGCAAGCACATGGACGCCGACGCCGACTGGGCGGCACGCGCGACGACGCCGCCGGCGAAGCCTTCGACAAAGGCGCACGCCTTCTGGGTTTAGGGTACCCAGGGGGACCTGTTATCGACCGCACCGCCAAAGCGGGCAACCCGGAGGCGATCGAGTTTCCGCGCGCGTGGCTGGAAGAGGGCAGCTACGACTTTAGCTTCAGCGGACTGAAAACCGCGTTACTGCGCTACGTGCAGCAAGCAGGCGACGCGCTGAATGTGCAAGACGCCGCCGCCAGCTTCCAGGAAGCGATTGTAGACGTACTGATAGGTAAAACCGTCCGCGCCGCCGAGCAGCACGGCATCCCCCGTATCGCCGTATGCGGGGGAGTCGCTGCCAATTCGCGACTTAAAGAACTGTTGAGCGAGGAGGCTGGCAAACGCGGCTACCAGCTGGTAGTGCCGCCCTCCATCCTCTGCACCGACAACGCCGCCATGATCGCCGCTGCTGGTTATTACCAATACCTTACCTTCGGCGCAAGCGATCTGCATTTCGATACCATCGCCAGCGAGGCGCTGTCAGGTTAACAGTTTCCGAAACCAACGGTCAATACGCTTTCAGCCGCATTCATCTACGCGCTCCTGCCACTCGCTCCTGAAGCTTGACTGCGCTGGCTACGCTGGCGTGTCGGTTGCCCCATTTCCGATGCGGGATGTTTGCGAGCGTCGTCTTGTTACTTCCACAACTTCTCGAACACCCTCTCGCCCCCTTGACAATAGCCCTCCTCTTTTGCTAAACTAAAGGTGCGATGGGCAACCGCTGTCGCTTGCCTTCGTATTCCTCATGGCATTGCCGCCGCAATCATCCACAACGAGTGTGTAGCCAGCGCCCAGCTCAGGCGCGCTCTTCCCCAATGAGGTGGTCGTATCCCATGCGTAACAACTTACCCAATCAAGGAGGGAACGACACATGCTATTGAAGCGACTAACGGTTGCTGCATTTGCCGTAGTCACGGCAATCACTGGAGCGGCGGCGCAAGATGGTTCAGGCAAGGTCGATACCGGTGATACCGCCTGGATGCTGGTCTCATGCGCCCTCGTGATGTTGATGACGCCAGGACTGGCTTTGTTCTACGGGGGTATGGTACGCCAGAAGAACGTGCTCAGCACCATCATGCACAGCTTTACCATCCTGGCGATAGCCACCGTGCACTGGGTGGTGATTGGTTACGCGCTGGCTTTCGGACCCAGCCTCGGCGGGTTCATCGGCAAGCCAGTTTGGGCGTTCCTGAGCGGGGTTGGACAGGAACCCAACGCCGACTACGCAGCTACCATCCCCCACGCGGTGTTCATGGCGTTCCAGATGATGTTCGCCATCATCACTCCCGCGCTGATCAGCGGCGCCATCGCCGAAAGGATGAAGTTTTCCACCTTCGTCGTGTTCGTACTGCTGTGGCTAACGCTGGTGTATGCTCCTGTCGCCCACTGGGTATGGGGCGTCGGTGGGTGGTTGCGCAACATGGGCGCACTGGACTTCGCTGGCGGTACAGTGGTGCATATTAGCAGCGGCGTGTCGGGGTTGGTAGCCGCCTTGCTACTGCGCCCACGTCTGGGATACCTGCGCGAACCGATGTTACCGAACAACCTGACCCTTACCGTGCTTGGGGCTGGGTTATTGTGGTTTGGATGGTTTGGATTCAACGCAGGGAGCGCGCTGGCTGCAGGTGGACTGGCAGGTTCTGCCTTCGTCGCTACCCATATCGCCTCAGCAGCCGCTACGCTATCGTGGATTATCGCTGAGTGGTTGCACCGACGCAGACCCAGCGCATTGGGAGCAGTATCTGGTTGTGTCGCCGGACTGGTCGCTGTCACTCCGGCGGCTGGATTCGTAAGCCCCCAATCTGCCCTGATTATTGGGCTCATTGCAGGGGCGGTGTGCTACGGAGCAGTGATTGCGAAGCCGCGTCTGCGCTACGACGACTCGCTGGATGCCTTTGGCATTCACGGCGTTGGCGGAACGCTGGGCGCGTTGCTTACCGGAGTTTTCGCCAGCAAGGTAATCAATTCCGCCGGAGCCGATGGTTTGATATATGGCGGGGTGCAGCTGTTTACTGCGCAACTGTTGGCTATCGGCGCTACATGGCTATACGCCGCCGTAGTAACCGCCATAATCCTCAAAGTGCTGGACGCACTGATGGGCTTGCGCGTGAAGGAAGAGGAAGAAGTGACTGGGCTCGACCTTACTCTTCACGGCGAGAGCGGATACAACTTCATGTCGGAAGCGGCTGTGTAACGCCTATCGCCGAACGCGAAATGGCGGACTACGATGAAGGAAGAACCGCCTGCGCAGGTTATTCGAAGCCGCGTGGGCGGATTCTTCCTGTTCATATCCCCTTCTGAACCGGAAGAAATTGAAAAACGTCAAAAATATAGCACTACTGCTTTGTTAATCTGTGAATCTGGAATTAACTTGCTGATAGCCCACCATTGAAATAGTGGGCTATAACGGAAACAAACCTGCCTGCGCAGGTTGTTCCAATCCGCGAAGGC
>JANWYZ010000214.1 GCA_025054895.1 bacterium
GGAGTGCGGCTCGGCGATCCGGATAGCATCGGGGCGGCAAAATTGCAACCTGGCAGAGCACCGGGAACAGCTGCAAAAACCGTTGCGAACGTCTGACAGGAACGCATCCGCGTCAGCCGAGCTGGGGAGAATAGTATACTGGGCGATCCCAGCGCTACACCCGCCCCGCAATGCGCTCGCGCATACCGGAGAAGAAGAGATGCACCAGTATCATGTGCACGTCTTCGATCTGCTGCATGTTCTCGCAGGGAACGATAATGCTTTCGTGTGCAATTGCTGCCAGTTTACCACCGCGGTAGCCGGTCAGCCCGATGGTATACGCTCCCTGCTCTTTCGCCGCCTCCACTGCCCGCAGCACGTTCGGCGAGTTGCCGCTGCCGCTGATGGCAATCAGCACGTCGCCTTTGCCCAACCAGGTGCGCACCTGTGGCGCGAAGACGTTGGTATAGTCGGTGTCATTCGCCCAAGCGGTAATGATGGAGATACTGTCGGTCAGAGCAAGGCACCGAAAAGGCTTGCCGAAGAGGTCGTAAAGACACTTCTGGAAATCGTTAGCAATGTGCGAGGCGGTCGACGCGCTTCCCCCATTGCCTACCAGCGCGAGCACGCCCTCCCGTTCGTACAAGTCTACCAGCCGCAGTACGATGCTCTCTACCTGCTCAACGGGTACCTGCGAGACCAGATGCTGCACTGTGTCCAGATATTCAGTGAGATAGGTTTTTAACATCTACTCCCTCCGCTCCGGAATCTATCGCCATTATACCTTACCGCAGCGTCTGTTGTATCGCCGTGCGCGGCAGGTCTGGGGGAAGGGTCAGAAAGGTGGAAGCATAACTCCATTCCAGCCATGGGCGCGGGTATAAACCAATAACGGCAGTAGCGATAACACAGATAGCGATGGCGGTACTGAGCGATCGGCGGAAGCGGAAGGGGGTTTCTTCTGCGGGCGCGTCGATGAACATCCGCTTGGCAACCATCAGGTAGTAATACAGCGCAACCACGCTGGTTATCGCGCCGATAAGCACCAACACGTAGTGTCCCTCCGATGCACCCGCCCAAAACAGGTAAAGTTTGCCCCAGAACCCCGCCAGCGGGGGAATGCCGCCTAGCGACAGCAGGAACACCAGCATCGAGAACGCCAGAGCAGGGGAGCGGTAACGCAAGCCGCGCAGGGCGTCTATCTCCTCTGAGCCGACGTTGCCCATCAACGCCTGCGCCACAAAGAATGCTCCGGCATTGGCAAACGCATAGAGCAGCAAATAGAATAGCGTGGCTCCCAGCCCCAGTTCCAACCCCGATACCACCGCCACCAGCAGATAACCTGCTTGCGCTACGCTCGAATAGGCAAGCAGCCGCTTCAGGCTACTTTGCGCCAGCGCGACGAGGTTGCCCAGCACCATACTCAATGCGGAGAGAGACACCAGCACCATAACCCAGATATCTTCCGCACCGTGCAGTCCAATAATCAGCAGGCGCAACAGGGCAGCGAAGCCAGCCGTCTTCGAAGCGGTGGAGAGGAACGCGCTAATCGGCGTCGGCGCTCCCTGGTAGACATCAGCCACCCACAGATGAAACGGCGCAGCGGTAATCTTGAACGCCAGACCACCGAGTACCAGTATCATGCCGACAACACCCAGAAGACCCATCTGGTTTTCGCCAGCTGCAGGCAGCAGCCCCGGCGGTAACTGGGTGTAGACAGTGGTGCCGTACGCGCCGTATACCAGGCTAATCCCGTATAGTAAGATTGCCGAAGAAGTGGCACTGACGATGAGCAGTTTCAGAGCTGCTTCACCGCTGCGCGGGTCGGTTTTGCGGTGTCCGGCAAGAGCAAAAAGGCTCACTGTGCCGATTTCGAGCGTGATATACAGCGTCAGCAGGCTCCCTGCAGAGGAGATCAGTGTGAACCCCAGCGCACTCAACAATAACAGGGCGTAGTAGCTACCCCGATCGCCCGTCTTCTGCCACTCCTCGCAGCATACGGAGGACAGGCAAACCAGCGCGCCGATCATCATGATTAACGAGGTAAGCATACGGGCGTAACCATCCCAAACATACAGCCCCTGCCACAATTCACCGTCGGTCACGGTCCAGCTGGCGAGCGCAGCGCCAACGCCGAAGACCGCTGTTGCTGTCCAGCCGCCCGCGTTCCATCGCCGTGGAGCGATACCTTCTGCCAGCAGCACCAACATCGTGCCTATCAGCAGCCAGAGATGCGGCAGAGTAAGATTCAGTATGTCTGTCCAGTTCGCCATTGCCCTTCACACCTTCCCCAGCAGTTTCAAATAGTCATGCACACCCACGTTGAGGAAATCGGTCAGCAGTCTGGGCATGACGCCAGTGAGTATCAGAATAGCTCCCAGCACCACCAGCGCTACCCACTCGGTGGTACGGGCGTCGGGCAGATGGTCGTAGCCTTCGGCGCGTTTACCGAAGAATACCTTCTGCACCACGCGCAGTACGTAGGTGGCGGTGATGACAACGCCAGCCACGCCCACGTAGGTCATCCATGGGTAGCTCTGCCACACTCCCCAGAAGGTGAGGAACTCCGCCACGAAGCCGCTGGTTCCGGGCAGACCGAACGAAGAAAGCCCCCCCACCACAAACGCCACCGCGATCCCCGGCATCTTTTCGGCGAAGCCGCCCATCTTCAGGATGTCGCGCGTATGCGACTTCTCGTAGACCAGTCCGACGAGCGCAAAGAACAGCCCGGTCATAATGCCGTGAGCGAACATCTGCAGAGTAGAGCCTGTGAGGCTGATGGCGTTCATGCCTGCCAGCCCCAGCATGACCACCCCCATGTGGCTTACGCTGGAGTAGGCGATGACATATTTGAGGTCGGTCTGTCCCATCGCACTGAACGCGCCGTACACGATGTTAATCACCGCGATAGTGCCCATCAGCGGCGCCCAGTACTGCGCGCCCTCCGGCATCAGGCTCATACCCACACGCAGCACGCCGAACGCCCCCAGCTTCATCAGCACGCCCGCATGCAGCATGCTTACCGCCGTCGGCGCGCTGGCGTGTCCGTCGGGCGACCACGTGTGCAAGGGCCAAATGCCCGCCAGAATGCCAAACCCGATGTAGAAGAGCAGGAACAGAGTGCGCTGCTGTTCAGGGGTGAACTTCGCCGTCGCTATCAGTTCAGGGATGTCGAAGGTCTGCGTCGGGCTGAGGAAGTACACCGCAAGCATTCCTACCAGAATAAACGCACTGCCCAGCAGCAAGTAGAGGGTCAGCTTCATCGCGGAATACTCTTTCCTGCCCGTGCCCCATATACCGATAAGCAGGTACATCGGTAATACAGCGATTTCATAGAACAGGAAAAAGAAGAACAGGTCTACCGACACGAACACCCCAAATACGCCCGTTACCAGGAACAGCAACAGAGAGAGGAAGTCTTTAGTGCGATACTCGATCGTCCACGAGGCAAACACGCCGGTAAAGATGATAAAAGCGGTGAGCAACACCAGCGTAATGCTGACGCCGTCCACGCCCAGATGATAGCTTACTCCCGCCAGCGGCACCCACTCGAGGCGCTCTTCGAACTGGATGCCCCCTTTGGCAAAATCAAAACGGAGACACAACCACAACGACAGCAGCAAGGTGATACCCGATGCTACCGCAGCCATCACCCGCATGACGGTCTTGCGCTCTGGCGGTACCAGCAGGATAAGCAAACTGGTGGTAAACGGCACCAGTATCGTCAACGATAACGTATGCTGTGCTATCCAGTCCATACTGCGCCTCCTACTGGAAACGGCTCAACACCGCAGCCACCGTTGCCAGAATGCTCAACACCAGCACCAGTACGTAAAACTGCGCCTGCCCATTGGTTAACCAGCGCAGTCGTGCGCCAGTAGCTCCTGTGAACCACGCGACGGCGTTCACGATTCCGTCCACTACGCGCCTGTCGATCCACGCTACCACACTGGCAGTCAACAGCACCGCCCGCGCTACCGCCATAGTAAAGAAGTCATCGACGAACCATTTGCGTTCAAGCAAGGTGTAAACCGGCGCAGGCAGCCTCTCCTGCAATGGTTCCTTCCCCTTCGCCATCCTGTATGCTCGATAGCCTGCAAGCATACCCAGCACTGCAATAACGGTGGCGACGGCAGCCAGCGTCAGCGAGAAGCTGGCGTGTTCACTCGCGGGATTCTGCAAGGCGGAGCGCACCGCAGACGCTCCCAGACCACCGACCGTTGCCGCCGCCGCGAGCAGCAGAAGAGGCACGCTCATCACAGGAGGCGATTCGTGCGCGTGCTGCGCGTGTTCACTGCGTGGTTCGCCCAGGAAGGTCATCACCCACAGACGCGCCATATAGAAAGCGGTGAGCAAAGCAGTTGCCAGCCCCGCTGCAAAAGCAAAGGGGTGAGCGCCTGTCCACGCCGCCAGCAGGATTTCGTCCTTGCTCCAGAAACCGCTGAGCGGAAAGATGCCTGCCAGTGCAAGCGCACCTATCAGGGCGGTACCCGCTGTCAGGCGCATCTTGCCCAGCAGACCGCCCATTTCGCGCATATCCTGCGTGTGGGTGGCGTGGATCACACTACCTGCGGTGAGGAACAATAGTGACTTGAAATAGGCGTGTGTACCCAGATGGAACATCGCCGCCACACGGTCGCCCAAACCCAGCGCCATCATCATATAGCCCAGCTGACTGATGGTGGAGTAGGCAAGCACGCGCTTGATATCGAACTGCGTCAGGGCAATGGTCGCCGCCATAAAGGCTGTGAAACCGCCAATAAGCGTTACCACCTGCATTGCCACTGGAGCAATCTCGAACAGGAAAAACATCCTCGCCACCAGGAACACACCTGCGGCGACCATCGTGGCAGCGTGGATGAGCGCGGAGACGGGCGTGGGGCCCTCCATCGCGTCGGGTAGCCAGATGTGCAGTGGGAACTGCGCGCTTTTACCCACCGCCCCGCAAAAGAGCAGCAGCGCTACTACCGTCGCGAAGGTCGGCAGCGAGCCGAAGAGCGGATTGAGCGCGCCATTTGCCACCTGCGTCTCAATCTGGTTTATCTGGAAAGTTCCTGCGGCGTACGAGAGCAAGATCAGACCCACCAGAAAGCCCACGTCCCCAAAGCGGGTCACGACAAACGCCTTCTTGGCGGCGTTAGCAGCTTCGGGTTTGCGATACCAGAAACCGATGAGCAAGTAAGAGCAAAGACCAACCAGCTCCCAGCTCATATAGAGCAGAAGCAGGTTGTCTGCGAGAACCAGTCCCAGCATGGCGGCGGTAAACAGCGCCATCACAGCAAAATAGCGGGCAAAACCCGAGTCGCCCGCCATATACCCTACTGAGTACACCTGCACTGCGAGGCTAACCGTGCTGACTATGACCATCATCAGCGCGGATAGCCCATCCAGCCTTGCGCCCACAAAAATACTCCAGTCGCCCACCACCAGCCATTTCGCCTGTACGTGC
>JANWYZ010000215.1 GCA_025054895.1 bacterium
GCCCTGGCGGTATGCCCGCAGAAGGTGCTGGTAGTTCGTGGGGTCGGTCAGAATGTCGCCGAAGCTCATCAACACTGGTTGTGGTGGGAGTGTTTCCAGAGCGGCTCGCAGCGCGCCGCCCGTGCCGGGCTGCTCCTGGGGTTGGTACACATAGCGGATAGTTACTCCTAAAGCGTCGCCATTTCCAAAATGGTGCATGATGCGCTCAGCGCAGTACTGTACCACCACCGTAAAGTGGCGGATGGACGTTGCCTCGACGATATTCAAAAGGATATGCTCCAGCAAGGGGCGTCCCGCAAGGGGCACCATCGGCTTGGGAACATTTCGGGTGAGATCACCCAGACGAGTCCCTCTGCCTGCTGCCAGCAACACGCTGTGTCGCAGGACATCGCTCATTGCAAGCGGGCTCCTGTGTCTACCTGTACGCGCCAGGCGTTTCCTCCGGCACGTTTGAAAGCCTCTACGACCTCTTCCTCATGCCCTGGCGCGTAGGCAAACAAGCAGCCGCCGCCTCCGGAGCCGTTTACCTTGCCCCCCAGTGCGCCTGCTCCCAAAGCCGCTTCCAGCATCTTCTCGATTTTGGGCGTGGACACCTCCAGACCGTCGCGCAGCTGGGTATGGTGCGCTAACAACAGCTTCCCCAGATCTTGCGGTGACCACTTTTCGCTACTCACCAGCTGCAGAGCGAGGCGGGTCAGGTCGCGGTTGATCAGATTGGCGCGCACGCGCCGGGCGTTTCTTTCAGGAAGGCGCTTGAGCCCTTCTTCCGCCTCGTCCAGGGAGGTAGTGTGCAGATCGAAATGGGGCATCCGCCTTTTCAACAACGCAATGCCTTCGGTGACATCGCGCCTGCGAGAAGCCAGCACCTCCACAGTAGCTTTAGGCTGCAAGGAGTCCGCCAGAACCAGCCCGTCGAGCTGAATGGGTAACCGCGTGGCACGATACGGCGCGACAGTGTCAATGTACAACACACCCCCTAAAGCGGCGCAGAAATGGTCCATCATTCCGCCCGGCTCGTTGAACTCCAACACCTCCGCCTGATGCCCCCAGCGCGCCAGTGTATCGGGGGCGGGAGTGAGCGGAGGCTCTGCTATCTCACACAACAGACGTAGCCACATGATGACCAAAGCGGAGGAGCTGGAAACGCCCGCTTGCATGGGAATGTTACTGGTGATGCGGATGTGCGCACCTTTAGGAAAACACAGCCCCGCTCGCAACAGCACGTTAACGCCCGAACGCAAGTAGTCGCGCGAACGCAAATAGTGCTGCTCCTGCGAGGGGTCAATTTCCATCTGCTCGCCGATGTCTGGCATATACAGATTCAACAAGTTGCCGTCAGGAGAAAGGGTCACCTCCGCCTGAATGCGGCGGTTGATGGCGGCGGCGATAACCGGCAGACCAAGGTAATCCTGATGCTCCCCGAAAAGACAAATCCGCCCAGGAGCAGAAACAGTAAACGCTACGCTACTCATGCCTTTAGTATAGGCAAGGAAGGGGTAACAAGTCAAGATGTCAGTCTACCATACTCTTCTACCGCTTCGAAGAACGCCAGGATGTTCTGCCAGGGCACTTCTGGTTCGATCACATGTGTCGGCGCAAGCACCAGACCGGGCGCGAAGCGTTCGATCATCTCCTTCACAGCGCGCTTCACATCCTCGGGCTTGCCGAACGGCATCACTGTCTGCGTGCCGATAGTGCCCCAGAACGCCAGACGGTCGCCAAAGCGGCGTTTTATCCAATCCATATCCAGGCACTCCGGCTGCACCGGGTTTAGCACCGTGACGCCTACCTCAATGAGGTCTTCGATGATGTCGGCGATGTTGCCGTCGCTGTGATACCAGATCGGGATAGCCGGGCGCACCTCACGTGCTGCAGCGATTTCGCGGGCGAGGCGTGGTTTCAGGAAGCGCCGCCACACCTCCGGACGCATCATCAGCCTGTCCTGCATCCCCACATCATCACCGAACTGTACCATATCCACCCCCGCTTCTGCGAGGCGGCGCGCCTTGAAGCAGTTGTCCTGAGTGATTTTCTCCAGTACCCACTCCACAAACTCGGGGTTTTCAATGAAATCGCGGAAGATGCGCTCGAAGCCGATAATCTGCCAGGCGGTCTCGAAGATATGCCCCGCGAATCCGGTCACAAAGTAGCCCTTCTCATGCCACGCCTGTACCTCCGCCTCCAGATGTTCGTGACGGTAAGCGGGCGTGAAATCGGGCCAGGGATACTCCTCCAGCTCACGGATGCTAGAGGCGCGCTCCAGCGGAAACACGCAGCGCGCGAAATGATAGAATGTGCCGGGGATATGCGCTGTGCCGTATTCCCCGCTGAGCTGTGCGCCTTCAGGTAGGTTTCGAAGGTATCTGCTGAAGTCTGGCAGTTCGCGCGGCGGGCGAAAGCCGACATAGCGTGTCTCCATGCCGAAATATTCCGCCGGGTCGGTACAACCGGTCTCTTGTACAAACCGTTCGTACGCCGCCGGGGTGAAGCCCATCTCTTTGGGCACTTTATCTGGCGCATCACGACGGATAGCGCGCAGAACACGTTCTCTGGGCGTCATCTGTTCCTCCAATTGAGTAGGTTTGCCCGTTTACAACAGAGCAGTATCATATAATCACAAATTAACCGACCACCGGATTACAAGCTTCTCACATAACGCGCCAGAGCGATAAAGTTCCGGGCGGCACGTTCGCCGTAGGTGCCCGAGGCGGTACCGCTCAACACGAACCCGTCAGGGCCAGCCTCTTCGATAAGTTTCTTTCCTATGGCGAGTACCTCTTCGGCGTTGCGCTTATCCAGGATCTCCATGTCGTCGAGATTGCCCACAATGCACACGCGCTGCCTCAGAACGCTCTTCGCAATGGACATATCACAGTCTCCCCAAGGAGGCGCTTCCAGCGGGTCTAAAGCATCGGCTCCGATATCCACAACCGCCTCCAGATAGCGCATGATGGCTCCGTGGTTGTGAAAGTAAGCAATCGCCCCGTAGTCATGCATTAGCGCGACCAGCTGTTTATCATAACGACGCACCAGTCTGTCGTACGCAACGGGTCCCAGCTGGGTGGAGGCGTACTCACCACCCACAATGCGAAACACGTCCACGCCCGCTTGCAGCACCCGTTCCACGAACTGTAGCAGTCGCTCACTGCCCACGCGCACCATCTCTTCCATCACATCGGGAGCGTCTGCCCACAACAGGCAAAAATCCTCCGGGGAGAGCCATTCGGCAGGGAAGCAGACAGCATCAGGTAACTGGAAAAGCACTACTCCTTCGTCGCCCAGAGAGTCCTTCGTTTGAAAGAATTGACGCACTGCCTCTTGCACGGAGTGTTCGGTCGGTGGTTCGTACGGCGCAGCGAGCAGCTTTAGCACGTCATCGGCGTTCTTGCAAGGGAACTCGGTACAGGCGGAGGTCACCGGTGTGCGTGTGACTACGCGAGTCAGGTCACCATGCGGGGTATGATAGACAGTGCGGGTGATATTGTCAAAGTGTTCCGTGTCGCGCGGCAGCGCAGAGCCAATAAAACAATCACATACTCCTCCTGCGTAGAGCATGATATCGGTTTCGCGCACCAGCTGAGCAGCAAGTTCGCTCTCTGGCGGGATACGCCCGAAGTGTTGGGGAGAGACCGGCACATGGTCGGGCGTACCCCGATGGAACGCGCATAGCAGTCGCTCTCTGGATGTCACGGTTGATTCCACCCTCGCTCTGGAGGACTGCGTTTGCCTCAGAACATGCTGAGGAATGAGCAGAGCCTTATCCTCAACACGGTGTCATTGCGTTCTCTGCGAGCGACGGAGCTGCCTTCTCATGACGAAAAGGGTTACTGCCGGCGCGATGACACAGGAAACGGCTCGGCAGGATCCTCGCCCTCCAGATGGGCGTGAGCTATGCTGCGCCCAATAGCTCTTTGCACTTATCCACAGCAGTGGCGGCGTCAGGCGCGTAGGCGTCCGCGCCAATCTGGTTTGCCCATTCCTGGGTCACCGGCGCACCGCCCACAATCAGCTTCACCTGCGGACGCAGACCCTCCGAGTCGAAAGCTTTAATCACCTCAGGGATATAGGTCATGGTGGTAGTCAGCAAGGCGGACATGCCCACAATCTGAGCGTTATGCTCTCTGGCAGCTGCGATGAACTTGTCGGCGGTTACGTCTACCCCCAGGTCTACCACCTTAAATCCTGCACCTTCTACCATCATGGCTACCAGGTTTTTGCCAATGTCGTGCAGGTCGCCGCGCACAGTTCCGATGACCATTGTGCCTATCGGCTGCACATCGCTGGCGACCAGTAACGGGCGCAGTATCTCCATTGACGCCTTCATAGCGCGCGCCGCTACCAGAATCTCCGGCACGAAGTACTCGCCGTTCTTGAACTTTTCACCCGCAACAGACATGCCAGCGATGAGCCCCTCGTCCAGTATCTGTTTGGGAGTCACCCCAGCATCCACCAGCTTTTGCGTGAGATCTACTGCTTCGTTGCGTTTGCCCTCCAGAATTGCCTGGGCAAGTGCCTTGAGTTCCTCCTGCATTGTGGTCCTCCTGTGTGCGTTGATAGCGCAATCTATTTTGTGTCGTCCCCAACGTTCAAGCCGGTTAGCTTTCTGTAGTAATTGTATAGGACAGCTTCTGTGCTGTCAAGCCGAAACTCCTGCCCAACAGGAGCAAATGTGAAAAATTATACTTTTTAATATGGCTACAAGATGCCATACAAAGCGACTGGAGGTCGCGCTCCGCCATGACCGTGCGAATCCGCCAGCTCGGCAGGTGGATTTGCCTTGCTCGTAGCCCTTGGCTTTACTGTTCCTCTCTAATTCCCGATGGATGATAAGGCGCTGGAAGAGCATGCGCAAGAGTATACGAGAAACCTACGCAGAACTCTGGGACACCTGCGACAACGCGAACAGCAGCGCTAATCGGACAATAGCACTCCCAGCGAACGCAACACGTTGCGCGGCGTGGACGGCTCACACGGTGTTTCCATCAACACGAGATGACGATGCACACGCCTGCCGAAACTGTCTGCGAACTCCGCACGCACCAGCGCTACCGCACGGTAGCCAGGTTCCATCCCGTCCCAGCAGCGCATCACGCCTACCTTGAGAGGAGAACGCTCGTCTACAGGAATGTCCGCTTCCTTCATCAACTCCGCGATTGGACCGATAGGCGCATAACGCTGACCTGTGAAGGAGAACTCCGCGCTCTCGTCGCGCCATCGTAGGAATACCACAACCAACGAGGCTAACAACGCAACCACTACCAGATACACGAGATGCCAAATGTATGACCGCATCGTCCATCACCGCTCTGATTGTAACACAAAGGAGTGAAAGACGCTATGGCGTTCGGACTGGGCAACATTCTTGCTGCCGTTGCCGCGCC
>JANWYZ010000216.1 GCA_025054895.1 bacterium
TTGCGTCCGCCATCATGGTCGCGACGGAGCGCGATCCTTCGTCGGAGATAATGAGGAATCTGTACGTGGAGAGAATCTCTGAATACCATGAATCACTCTGCTGCTGAACTACATGTAGTAACTGGCGCCTTCGGCTACTCGGGTAAATACATCGCACGACGGTTGTTGGAACAGGGCAAGCGCGTACGCACCCTGACCAGCTCCACCCAACGACGCAACCCTTTTGGCAGTCTGGTCGAAGCCCACCCCTACCACTTTGACCAACCGGATGAACTGGCACGTTCGCTGGAAGGCGCAGAGGTGCTGTACAACACCTACTGGGTACGCTTTGACCATCGCGATTTTACCCACTCACAGGCGGTGCAGAACACGCTGACCCTTTTCGGCGCCGCGCGTCGAGCGGGAGTACGACGGATAGTGCATATCAGCATTACCAACCCTTCGCTCGATTCGCCTCTGCCGTATTTTCGCGGAAAAGCCCAGCTGGAGAAAGCGCTGCAAGAGACAGGACTATCCTATGCTATCCTGCGCCCTACGGTGTTGTTTGGCAAGGAAGACATCCTCATCAACAACATCGCCTGGATGCTGAGAAAGTTTCCTGTGTTTGTCGTTTTTGGCGAAGGCGGCTACCAGCTACAACCGATATACGTGGATGATTTGGCAGAGCTGGCGGTACAATATGGTCAGTCTGACGAGGATGTTGTGGTCGACGCGATTGGTCCCGAAACTTTCACCTATCGCGAGCTGGTGCAGACAATCGCCGACGCTATCGGTGTGAAGCGACCGATTATCAGTGTGCCTCCATCCGTCGGATTGGTGGTGGCAAAGGGGCTCGGCTATCTGCTGAAGGATGTAGTTGTCACGCGGGAAGAGGTGGAGGGTTTGATGGCGAATCTGCTGGTAACATCTTCGCCGCCAGCAGGAGCGACCCGATTCAGCGAATGGGTTAGAGAAAACGCATCGATTCTCGGGCGCCGTTACCATAACGAACTGGCGCGCCGACGCGACCGTGAACGAAGCTATGAGGAGCTATGAGGAGGCAGAAGTATGGAGTTGCGCCCCTTTCCCACTGTAGACGAGCTTCCGGTGCAAAAGGAGCTACCTGACCCCTTCCTGCGCGCCGACGGAAAGCGCATCGCCTCGCCTCGCGAGTGGAAATCGCTGCGGGAACACTGGCTTGCACTGATACTGCACTACCAGTACGGCGAGCTCCCTCCAAAGCCTCGTACGGTAAGGGCAGAGAGGACCGACGAGAAAACATTGCCCGACCTGAACGCAGTACGTGCGGAATACCGTCTGTACATCGAGACTCCCATTCCCCTCAGCACACGTCTCCTGCTCTTTCGCCCGCGCCGAAGAGGACGCCTGCCCGTTATCGTAGACGGCGACCTTGGCTGGGGCGAACCGAAAAGGGACATTGTGGAGGAAGCGACAAGACGAGGTTACGCGCTTGCCTTTTTTGACCGCACGCAAATCGCTCCGGATAGCCCAGAGCGCAAGGGGATATACGAGGCATACCCTGATTACGAAGGTGGCAGGCTGGCGGCGTGGGCGTGGGGGTACCATCGCGTAATCGACTTCCTGCTCACGCTCCCCGAGGTGCACTTCAGGCGCATCGTGGCGACGGGGCATTCACGAGGCGGCAAAACTGCGCTGCTGGCGGGCGTAACAGACGAACGCATCGCCCTCACCGCGCCCAACAACTCAGGCTGTGGAGGCGCAGGGTGCTATCGCTATCAGGCGCCGGGTAGCGAGACGATTGCCGACATCCTGCGTAACATCCCCTACTGGTTCCATCCGCGCTTCCAGCAATTTGTTGGTAGAGTAGAACGATTGCCGTTCGACCAGCATATTGTGAAGGCATTAGTGGCTCCGCGTGCGCAGCTCAGCACCGAGGCGCTGGCAGACCTGTGGGCGAACCCCGAGGGGACGCAGATTACCTACCTCGCCGCGAGAGAAGTGTACCGCTTTCTGAGGGCAGAGAACCGTATAGGCATCTGGTTCCGTGAAGGCGAACATGAGCACTCGCCAGCTGATTGGCAGGCTTTGCTGGACTTTGCGGACTGGCAGCTGCTGGGCAAAGCACCTGCTCGCGCGTTCGACCGGCTGGCGTTTGCACAGAGGGAAGAGGTCTATTCCTGGCGCGCTCCCTGAAATCCGGCTGCCCGCGCGAGAGTTACTTTCCCCAAACCGGCTTAAGCCACCACGCGCAAGAGGGAGGACTTTTGCGCCTGTTGTTCTGCCAGACGCTTGCGGATACGGGCGATGACCTTCGCACGACTCTGGCAGCCGGTTAAACTACCATCCTCCAGCAGCGCTTGTCCGGGGCATCGGCTGCAATATTGCTTCACCTCGCAGGTCTGGCACTGAGTCAGGTCATCGGGACCGATGTTGCGCAGGTTCCTCAGCTCGCGCGAGCTGTACCAGATGTCCAGGATAGACTTCTCGCGGACGTTGCCGCAGGGAATGAGCATTTGCACACAGGGGTACACCTCGCCCCATGGGTTAATCGCCATGCTGTTGCGTCCTGCGTCGCACATCTTCACCTTGTCGTCCGGTCCCATAGAGGGCAAACCTTTCTTCTTGAACACGCGCTCATCGTCGTACAGTTTCATCAGCTCCTCTACGCCAATCCGCAGGTTAGTGGGACACATGTCGCCGTCGTTCATGGGCGCGATGGTGGGGTCGAAACGGTATTCTGCGCCCAAACTCTGCGCCATCTGCATAATATCCTCGTACTGCCCGAAGCTGGATGTCGCCAGAGGGCACTTGAGGATGACCCGCTGTCCCAGTCCGACCAGCAGCTTTACCGCCCGTATGACGCGCTCGAAGCTGCCTCTCACCTGTGTCATAGCATCATGCGTTTCCGCGTTGGAGCCGTATACGCTGATTTCCACCGTGAAGGGATGTAGTGCGGCTATCTGCTCGGCGACTTTGGTGGTGATGAGCGTGCCGTTAGTGTATATCTTCAGCGCGAAACGCTTCTTTCGGGCGTAGCGGGCGATGTCGAAGAAGTCCTTACGCAGCAGCACCTCGCCGCCAGTGAGCGTCAGGTATAACGTGCCTGCCTCGGCGAGGTCGTCCATTACCCGACACCACTCTTCAGTAGTCAGTTCACCGTCGGCGCGTTTGGGGTGGTGCTGGTAACAGTGCTTACAGCGCGTGTTGCATCGATGCGTGAGTTCGAACATCACGTTGAAGGGGATAGCCCGCTCCACCGTGAGGTCGGAGATGTGCGCCAGCAGCGAGAAGCTTTCGCATTCCATCTATTTTGCCTCCTGAGGCATTGCTTAGCGTAGCAATATTCTACATGGCTGAGGCGATTCCTTCAGGTCTGTTTGCACGTCAGCCGGCTTGGTTCCAGCAGCTGTCGGTCAAGGTGAAGAGGAGAATCTCTACCTGGCGTAGCATCGTGCATCAGACGCCAGGCGTCGCTGTGATCGGCTACGCTTCATACCGATAATAAGAACACGCAATAGTACGGGGGTGATGACAATGAAACGGTGGAGCAGGCACGCATCGCTTCTGGTCATGTGGGGCGTCATGTTTATTGTTGGCTGTGGAGGCGGTGTTTTCAGCACCAGCAAGACGCTTGTAGACCCTTTTGGCTTGCGGGGCAGAAGCGTGAATATGAACTCTCAAGTAAACGTAGACGGGCTGACCACACGCCTCGCTGCCGACCAGCGGGACGCGCTACAATTCACACTTAGCGACCAGAGCACTGCGGGCAATCCCTACGCAGGTATGAGCAGCATGGAGGTTCTACAACAGGCGACGTTGACCTTCTTCATCAGCTCTGGCGGCAACGTGCCTTCCACATTCACTCTGCGCGACGTACACTTACGTGTTACGATACAGGCGTCTGAAAGCTCTTCTCGCAATTCGCCGCCAATAGAGTTCCAGTATACTGGATTTCTCACTCTGGAACGCCAGACGGATGGTAGCTACAGGACGCGGGAGAGCCTGTCTTTTCTGGACGAATTGGACAGATTTGATGGCTCTGCCTTGATAGCCATCCTGACCGCTGGCGGTACGAATACGATAACTGTTCACATCTCTCTCACTGCCAGCGCCAGCTCGCCCAATATACCCTCCGGCAGTACGGTCAGCTTTACCCTGCGCTTCGACGACAGTAGTGCAATAGTTCGGTGGTAACCCTTTCAGAGGAACCCCTACTCCACCCGTCGAAGCTGCTTCTGACAAGCGACGACCGCCAGGAGGGGCAAGTGATGCAACCGAAATACGTGATTGGACTGGACTACGGAACCAATTCCGTGCGCACTCTCGTGGTGCGCGTGCACGACGGCTTTGAAGCTGGCACATACGTGTTTGAATACCCTCACGGTGACGCGGGTATCTTGCTGGACAGCTCCGACCCCAACCTTGCCCGCCAGCACCCGGCCGATTACCTGCAAGGGGCAGAGCTATCGGTGCGCGCTGCGCTGGAAGACGCTCGGCGTAACGACCCCGACTTCGCTCCCGAACACATCATCGGTATCGGAGTAGACACCACCGGCAGCACGCCTCTGCCCGTCGATGAGAACGGTGTGCCCCTTGCTTTCCACGAAAGGTTCAGCAACAACACCAACGCGATGGCGTGGTTGTGGAAAGACCACACCTCCACCGAAGAGGCAGTGACCATCACCGAAACCGCCGCCCGAATGCGCCCGCAGTACCTCGCCAAGTGCGGCAACTCCTACTCCTCCGAGTGGTTCTGGGCAAAGGTGTGGCACTGCCTGAACACCGACCCCGAGGTGTTCGAAGCGGCGTACACGTGGGTCGAGTGCGCAGACTGGATACCTGCGGTGCTTACGGGTAACGATCACCCCTCGCGCATCCTGCGCGGCGTGTGCGCAGCAGGACACAAGGCGCTCTACAACCCACAGTGGGGAGGCTTGCCCGATAAAGAGTTTCTCACTGCCCTGCACCCGAAGCTGGCGGATCTGCGCGACCGCCTGTACGAAGTCGCCTACACTGCTGACCACCCAGCTGGACGCCTGACCGCCGAATGGGCGGCGAAGCTGGGTTTGCCAGAGGGTATTCCTGTGGCTGTGGGGGCGTTTGACGCGCACTTAGGCGGCGTAGGCGCAGGTATCAAGCCGGGTACGCTGGTCAAAATTATCGGTACTTCCTGCTGTGACATGATGGTAGTTCCCAACACGGAACCGCTAGCGGACATCCCCGGCACCACGGGCATCGTGGACGGCTCTATCCTGCCCGGCTACTTCGGCATCGAGCTGGGGCAGAGCGCGTTTGGCGACATCTATAACTGGTTTGTGAACTCTATCGAACCGGGCGGACCCGACCTCGGCTCGCACGAGGCGTT
>JANWYZ010000217.1 GCA_025054895.1 bacterium
CGAGATGCCTGCCTGTTGTGTATACTGTTTCAGGCGCAACCAGAACTGTGTGCGCGATAAGGGCGTACCGCGCTCGCTGAGGAAAAGATAGTCCTCGCTACGTTTGTTCAGCAACTTCGGGCGGGCGAGCCGCAAATACTCCTGCAGTGCTGATTTCGCGCGATCTCCAAACGGCACCCACCGTTCCTTCGCCCGCTTGCCGAATACGCGCACAAAGCCTTCGTGCAGGTCGACATCTTGCAGACGCAAGCCTACTATTTCGGATACGCGCAACCCAGCCGCGTACGCCAGTTCCAGCATCGCCCTGTCACGCAGTCCGATGGGTGTTCTGGTATCCGGCTGAGCCAGCAGGTTTTCCACCTCTTGACGGGAGAGGGCGTTGGGCAGCTTGCGCGGGATGCGGAATGTGGAAACGGGAGCAGTGGTCTCTTCGGGTAGTACACCGTCCTGTCGCAAAAATCGGGCGAACGCCCTCGCCGCGCACAGCTTGCGCTCGACGCTGACCTCCGCCAGCCCTTGTTGGCGCAGGTACTGCGCGAAAGCCAGCAAGCCATTCTCGCCCAGCATCTCGTGCAGAGAATAGCCTCTCCTCTGGGCGAAATGGGCAAGCTGGCGCAAGTCACGCGAATAAGCATCCTGCGTATGGGCGGAGGCTCCTCGCTCCACACGCAGGTAATACACAAACCGGCTAATGTATTCGGTCATTTAGCAGCTGGCTGTCCGACGCGGGGCTGTGGGTTTCTGACGATGCCCAGCGCCCAACGGATACCTCCGAGAATATGCTGCTTGTACCAGTCGCTCTCGATCACGTCCTCACGATGTCCCAAGCCGGTGTAAAACACACGACCCTTGCCGTAAGGCTTGCACCAGATCAGCAAGTAGTCGCCCGGTTGACCAGCCTGTGGGTGGCCATCGTTGGGATGTTTGTCCATCGAACCCAGCACATGCAGCTTAGCGCGGTCGTTGTTTTTGTACTCATAGATTTCGTCGAACACTTTGAAGCGAGGAGCGAGATGCGCCATCGCAGGATGCCTGGGGTCCTCGACAATAACCTCCACCTCGCACTGCGCCCCATGCGTCAGGAACTCCCCGCCTATCATTTCGATGAAAGCAGGCTCGTCGTGATAGGTGTCTGCTGCGGCGTGCAGACCGATAACCGCCTTGCCCGACTTGACCCAGTTGAGGAAAGCCTGCAGGTCAGGGATACCGATGTTGCCCGTCGTGTTGGAGAATATCACACCGTCGTATTGCTTCAAACCCTCTGACGACATCATTCGCTTGACGTCCTCAGCGGTGCGGCAATATTCCACCGTAAATTGCCCTGACTTATCTGCCAGCTCGGCAATCACCTTGTCGAAGCTCTTGATGGCTCCCTCGTGACGAAAGCCCGCTGTGTGCGACACCACCAGCAGACGTTTTTTCGCACGAGAGGTTGCGCCGGTTCGCTGCGCTTCTGTTGATACGTTCAGAAGCACTACTACTGCGCATATTGCCAGCATCCACCACGTTCCGTTCATGTTTCTGCCTCCTTACGCACGAGAGATAGCGACTTCACTCCACGCCCGCCCTCTGTGGAAACACGGACTACCCCCTTCCTCCCAGTCAGAAGGTCAAGACGGGGGACAAGCCTTCCTCTTCCCCACAAACGGAGGGGCAGGGCGGAAACCTTCTGAACCGCGAAATGCGCTATCTTAATTCTTCGCCTGCCGGAGAGGGAGTCCTGCTGCTGCCGAAAACCCGTAAAATTGCTGATGGTATATTCTTACAGGTTGGCGTAGAATAGTGGCATCCCTATTGTTGACGAAAGGAGGTTTTTTGCTTATGAAGCGCATTGCGGCAATGCTGACAGCAGCGGTTTCGGTGCTACTGCTGGCGCTAAACGCTTCTGCGCAGGTTCGTGTCTACGACACCATTTATTCAGCCGATGGCAGTTCTACCCAGCTGACCGAACTGGTATTTACCGGGTCGACACCTCGTTACCGGTTAGCAGACGGGATAGGGGTCAACCTGGCTGTGGACCATTTCCTGAGAAGGCTGGATTTCGTGCTCATTGTTGCCACTGCAGGCACATACACAAACATCACAGCGGACATAGAGGTATATAACGCATGGAACCCCAATGCTACCAGCGGTTCGGTTTTCAGCAACCTCGCTGCAGCGTTCACGGTGAACCTTGGCAATGCTAGCCCTACCGGAGCCACCGCATATTTGATACAGGCGGCAGTGCCCGCTGGGGTGGTGCTGAACACCAACTCCAACAAAGGCGTGGTGATTACCCTCAAGCACAACGGCGTTCTGGATAACGCACTGACACTGGGTATCGTTAACCGCCAGCCCAACCCGGGTAGCGAGGTGGTAGCAGACCTGTTTTACCGCGACGTCAACAACAACGGCATCATCGAGGCGGCTGACGGACGCACCTTCGGGACGCGCACAGCTGACAACCTTGCGCTCACACTTTGGGCGCAACCTGTTCCGGAACCGGCGACCCTTCTTGCGCTGGGAGTGGGGATAGCAGGATTAGCATTGCGCCGCCGAAAGAGGTAGCCAAACTTTGCGCCTTCACGCACTACGAAGCCCCTCCTCCGTACCTACTTGCACGGAGGGGGGGCTTTCCACTGAGCTCAGAAACCTCTCATTCTGGCAACAACAATTTCAGCAGCTCCTGCTCTGCCTCTTTTGTCCAGAAGCGGCCGTTTTCCAGCTTCGCATAGACAGTGGGCAACTTCTCCTTCAGTTCCGCCAGCGACATCAGCGGCAGGTCGGGTATTTGCGGGAAGATAACCGTTTTGCCGGGGAAGCGCGCCTCTATGAGCGCCCTGATACCCTCGTGCGCGGCTTTCATGCCGCCAATCGCTGCCAGTGAGGCGCGAGTTTGCAGGTGTCCGCTTTCCATCTGTTCTAGCGTGAGCCGGATGTCCGCCAGCGAGGAGCCGCTGCTGCCAAAGAAGCGCACGCCGCGACCACATATCGCGTTCATGTCCACGCACGCCTTGACGCCTCGCGCTACGCCTGCAAAGATATTGTACACACCCCCATCAGCGAGCAGCTTTGCCGAATCGGCAACTACGTCCGCGACTGGCACCATGTTGACAATGTCAGAAAATCCCTTTCCGTCGGTTAACCCCAGCAGATTCTGATGGAACGCCTGTGGTTCGGTCTCCTTTGGATTGAGCGTGACGAAGCGGATACCGCGCCGTTCGGCAGTGGGTGCGTAACGTTCGCGCACGGCTTCCAGGCGTACCGCGTCCACGTCGGTTGCCACAATGAGGGCAGGCGGGTTCGGATGTTGCACGGCGCGCTGTACGTGCATCTGCCCCATGGGGCCGCCTCCGCCCACAATCCAGCAGGTACCACCCGGCAGTAGTTCACTGCGCAGTGGGATAGAGTTCGCTGCAGAGAGGTTATCGCTGAAGGCGCCGACTACCCACAGGTTATCGTAATGGATACGCCCAATGTCCAGGCTCAGGCAGCGTTCGAAGCGGCTACGGCGGAGCACCCACAATACACCGCCCTTCGCCAGCAGGTCGGCTACGCTCTCTATTGCCTCCGGTGGTAGCTCCCCAATGCACAGGATATCGTCATAGCCGCCTTCTGGTACATGCCGGCGTGCGGCGTCTATAGTGGCTTCGTCCTCCGTCAACTCCATACCTGCATCTGTAACCAGCCTGACCAGTTGCGCGCGCACCTGTCCACCTGCGTTCAACGCGACCATCTTGCGAGGATGACACGAAGCGTTAACCGCCTCGCCCAACGTGAATTCGGTATGCGGGATGCGCTCGCCCATGATGAGCAACGCCACGCCGTCGCGTCGGACGTGCTGTCGGCGTTTCTGCGAGTAGGAAGCAACTACACACGCCCACGGCTCGACCAGCGCAGCTTCCACGTAGCCGTCTTCCTCTTTGATGGGCAACAGGTAGCATCCCTCATCGCCCTCCAGAATCTCCCTGCCGATGATGCCATACTGTGTCATCGCGCCGGGCAGAACATATCCGTAGGCGATGCTCTTCCCCTTGTAGAACACATCCGCCTGTACTATGAACCTCTGACCCACATGGAACTGGCTCTGCAGGTTCTTACCTGCCTTCACCACCGTACAGGAGACTTCATGCCCTAACACGACGGGTTCCTTCTGCAGGTCTCGTCCAACAAGGCGTGGATGTTTTTCGCCGAGCGAGACCACCTTCGTATCGGAGAAACATAGCCCCAGTGCGTCGATGCGTACCAGCAGTTCATCGTCGCCGGGCTCGGGCACGGGCACTTCTTCAGGCTGTCCGTTCCTGCCGAGGTTTTCCAACCCTGCACCGTACAGGTGCCAGCGCAACATCATCTGGGGAACAGGATGCTGTGCATTGCGGTATCTGGTCAATTTGTCCGAATGCATGTTCTTCACCTCTTCTCCTGCAACTTGCGTTACCGCGTGACTGTGTACGTTCATGGACAGGGGTGTCCATGCTGCCAGCGGTGGAATGGCTAATCCGTGCTTTCGTGTGCGGCTTGCATCTGCGCGATAATCTGTTGCCGATACGCCTCATCGGGGCGCGTGTAGATACGTTCCACATGGCGAGGCTCAAGGAAGTTCGGTCCCCCTGCTGCCATTGTACCCAAAAGTATCTTCGCCGTTTTTACGTACATGGCGGTAGCGGCTATTACTTTCTGCGGCGTCTCCGCTGGAGCAATCAAGCCGTGGTTCTGCATCAGAATCACCTTTGGCAGCACGCCGTATTGCCGGACATAGCCCTGCATGCGTTGCCGCAGCTCGCGGGCGAGAGGCAAGCCGGGGTCGGTGTACGGAACCCACAACGGAGCGATACCGCATACCACAATCTCGTCCGGGAAGAGGCGCCCGGCGATAAGCTCTTCTGCTTTCTGAGAGCATAGCAAGGCGTTCACCGCCACCGGATGCGTGTGCCCTACAAACCGAACACCGGGCAGCGACAGCAGGTAAGCATGCAGGAAGGTCTCCACCGAGGGCATCTTCTTCTCAGCTGGGTCTACGCGGCTGGACTCCAGCGCAATGCGGGTAGCTTCATCGGTCTCTTCGGCGTGTTCCAGGGCGTGCAGGGTCTTTCGCAGGTCTACTTGCACGAAGCCGTTTGCATCGATATCCATCAGGCGGGTACCGCTGGCTTTCACGTAGAAGCTCGCGCCGTCCTCCGCCAGGGCAGAGGTATTGCCTTCGCCCAGTATTGCCAGTTCGCGCGATTCCGCACCCAGCCAGCGCGACAGTTCCACCAGTTGTTGTAAGACGGTCATGTATTGTTAATCCTCCGTGAGA
>JANWYZ010000218.1 GCA_025054895.1 bacterium
GAGAACTGTCGTTGTTGCTGGCTGTCGGAAATCTGTAACAGGCGTTCCATCCACCCGACAAACTTCTGGGCAGCCTTCTGCCCCTCCAGCCACACGCTCCAGCGGTCGGAGTCTACCACATGCAGGGTGTCCCCCTCGCGCAGGTAGCCCAATGCGTTCACCATGTCGCCACTGCCTACGTGCACAGGCGTCAACACCTCTAGCTTCACGGAGTATCCCTGCGTCTTCATACTCCACCTCCTGCCCGAATGAAGGCGGGCAGCGCCCGTCCGCATACCCACACCGTGTGTCCCAGCCGTTCACCCGAGGGGACGGCACGCCCGTATATCTCCTGTTTCTCGGCGAGAGGAAAGACCGAACAGGGCGCAAACAGACGACGCAGCGGTTTGTATACTACCTCTCCTCCAGCGAACATCGCCTCGTAGCGCGCTTGCCACGCTACCAATCGGTAGCGCGGGGCAGGAGACCTCTGTTGCCATGACTGTATCTCGTCTGGGGTAGGCAGGTAATGGCTAAGGCTTACCCAGGCGTTTGCATCGGGCGGAACAGGCAAGGAGAACGCCTCCTTGTCCAGACGGTAGAGAAAATGTCCTTTACCCGTCGTGCGCTCCCCTCCGACGCCAGTGTCCTCTAGGAAACGCAACAGTGCAGGCAGTAGACGTATCAGCTCCTCCGAGGGCAGATGCACCGCAAACCAGAGCCCAACTCCGGGTGCAAAAAAGGTCTCCTCTCGCAGGAACAGCCTGCCCTCTGCCACCGCTAGAGTCCAGCGGTCGATCTCGTTGTGTACGACGTCGCTAGAGGTGAGAAGAGGACGTCGAGCACTCCCCTTGTCTACTGTCTCTGCTTCTTCCCTGGTCATCAGGCATCCGCTCTGTAACACCACCTGCTGCTCTGCAAGCAGAACGCCAAGCCTTTCCAGCGGCAGATTGCCCTGCGCGATCTGCTCGAACAGCCTCTCGCTGAGGTAGCGCGCCCCCTTCAGTCGCTTCTGTTGGTTCAGCGCGCGTGTCGCATCTCTTTTGCCCTCCAGGCTCCGCTCCGACGATGACGCCGCGCGCGGCGCGAGGACAGGTAGGGGGAAGAAGCGCAGGGGCTGCTCCCCTTCACGCCACACGAGGGGAAAGGCGTCGGTGCAGGTGAGCTCTTGCGCCATCCTCTGCGCCTGCTCCTCGCCGAACAGGATAGCGGTCGCCCAGCAGAGTGCTCCATGCAGTGTCGGCGAGGGGGGCGGCGCTCCTGCGAGCGAGCCCAGGGGGCGCAGCATGACCGAAGCGGTTGGCATGGGCTTATCCTCCTTCCTGCCCCTCCCCGAAGAAGCGCTCAAAGGCGCCGTTGCTTTGCAGGAAGCGCAAGGGGGCAGCCATTGCCTGCCGCCTCTCCTCCTCGTTCATCTGCCCGTTGGGGAAGAGTATCTGCTCTTCAGCGCCGCTCAGGTAATAGTCCAGCCCGCGCCAGGTAACCCTTAGCTGACGAAACGCCACGCGCCCGCTGCCCCGCGAACCGCTGCCGCCCAGAGTGCTGTCCTCCAGTAGACGCATTGCGGCGAAGAGCTGACGCAGCAGCTCCCTGCCGTCGTCGGCGTAGCGGTCCAGCACCATCTGCACCCAGAAACGTGCCCCTGCTGGGACGCGCTCCATCGTGCGGGGGTTCGCCTCGGAGGTAATGCGGTCTAGAAAGTTCTCGGTCTTCAGTTCGGTGAAGATGCCCTCGCCGAGAGTTTGCTGGATTTCCTTGCGGGCGCTCTCTACGAGGAAGGCGTCGCGCACGGTGAGGCGCGTCGGTCCCGCCGTCTGGCGCACGGCGCTGTCGTCGGACGCCACGCCGAACAGACGTCCTACCAGGTATGCCTTCTCCCATCGTTCGGGATTGTCTGCCTGCTCCTTGTTGGGCTTCTTGAGGTCTTCGCAGTGGTAGGCGCCGTATATGCCGTGCTTGGGATGTCTGTCGATAAGCCCCAGGCTCCACTCGGTCAGGTGGCGCAGCTTTCCCTTTAGCGAGGAGCCAGGGATGTAGGGCTCGTCCGTGAGCGGATCGCGGATAACAGGGTTGTCCACGCCGCCTATCTCGAAGCCAGTGGTGCTGCCGCCGATGTGCAAGCCCGCCAACGCTTCCAGCTGCACGCTGATGATGTATTTGCCCAGGAACTCCCGACGATTCATGGCTGCCCTCCTCTCCTCATGAGCGATACTTGTGGTAAGCCAGAATGGCTTCTACAAAGTCGAACGCACGCAGGAAATCGGCGTTCGTCTGCAAGCGGTCTGCGTGAAACACCTCACGCAGGAGCTGGTAGAACTCTTTGGGGATGAGATCTCTACCAACGGCGTAAGCCAGAGTGGGCATCAGCTGGAGTAGTTCGGTGCTGTCGAAAGCCTCCTCCTTCGGCTGGGTTTTCACTCGCTGCTGCATGGTCTTGAGCGTGTGGAACACCTTGCGCAGCTGGGTGGGCTTCAGGTTGGCGACGCCGACTGCCCGTACCGCCTTGTCTGCTAGTCCTTCCTCCAGCGCGAACTCTTTCACTTCTAGGTCGCTCATGCGCTTGAGCTGCTTGATGCGGTTGATGACGGATTGAACATCGTTTTGGCCCGGATTAGGCATGGCTATCCCTCCTCCCTCATTTTGAGACTGACGATAGAGACAGGCACACGCATGTAGGGCATCGCGCGAGCAGTGCGCTGCGACAGTTGCAGTTGCGCTACCACCTCGGGCGACACCCGCCTCGCCAGCTGATAGTGGAAGCGCGGAATCCACCGCAGGTCGGCTTTGCCTGCGTCGCGGAAGAACTCCTCATGCAGGCGCAGCAGGAAGTAGATGAACCCTCTCGCGATGCGTTTTTCCCGAATCGCCTGATACAGGTCGCGTGCGAACGTTGTAAGGTCTTCTGCCTCTGACCACGAGACGACGGTATGAAACAGGCAAAGATGGTCGCCGCGTCCCAAGGGGTCATCTCTACGCCCGCGTTTGGCATGGGTGAGCGCCTCGTCCACCAGCTCGGCGAAGCGCGGTACGGGGAACTTGGGCTTAACGCACACCAGTCCGCCCGAAAGGGTGAGGTTGGGGTTCTCGCCCACGAACCGGCGGAAGTCGCGGCGCACTGCCTGCGCTAGATGGATGGTAGCTTCCCAAGGACCGATGACGAACAGGTCGTCGCCGCCCGCATACAACGTGTAGAAAACTCCGGAGATCAGGTCAACCTGTAAGGGCACGCTTAGCTCTTCTCCCCACTGGGCACTCACCTGCCGACACAGCTGGTTGAGCCAGCCGCCGAAGAACATCTCGAACGCGCTGCTCAGCGTGGAAAGACGGCTCACGGTGGGAGGCTCCACCCCCATGCTGAACACCGCGCCGAGATAGTCCACGTCCATCTTGAGCACGCCGAGGCGCGCCGCCCCGTCGCCGAGCTTGGCGATATCGTCGAACGAGAGCAGGTTGCCCTCTCGCGTGGGGACACTGTTTGCCACGAACTGGAAGCGGAATCCCACTTCTGCCTCACCGCGCGGCGAAAGGAACTCGTCGGTATCGTTGAGGCAGACGAGCACACACTCCGCCGACGGCGGGTTTTGCAGCAGCTGAAGCCGCTCCTCTGCGCTGAGCAGCTCCACCCAGAGCCCCATTGGCTCGAAGAACAATGCCTCATAGCGCGGACGGTATGCCTCATCCCATACGAAGGCGAGGCTGTGGGTACGGGGGAGCTTCCTGCCCACGCTTTCATGGCGCTGACAGTGTTTGCAAAGCCCCTCCCCTTCTATGGGCACAATTGTGCAGGAAGGACACAGACGGTATGCCTGTTGTTCGGGTGCGAAGAAATCTTCTGGCTCGCGCCGTATCAACCAGTAAGAGCGACGATGTTTGGCAACCGCCAGCTGCGAGGCGGCACGCTCGTACACGTCGCCAAACCTGGCGAAATCGTGTGCCCAGAGGTCTACCATTGCTCCTTGTAAACTCAGCAAGCCGCCACTGACCTGCAACAGGTACTGGTCGAGCGCGTGATGCACCTCGCGTGCTGCCTCCATCGCTGGCTCGGTCGCAGGCAAGAGCAGGTCTAAGCTGCCTCCGCCACAAAACAGGATGTTCGCGGGAGTGACCTCGCACCGTCGCACCAACCAGTCGGCTGTTGCCTGCGCGAGCACCGATACCCAGAACGAACGCCCACGCAATCGCCGTGCTACACCGTCCGTGTCCGCTTCTGGGCGCGCCACGCGGAAGAGAAACGTCTGAATGCCTCCGATGTCGAAGCGCACGAACCGAGCTAAGGGAGAGTAGTTTCTCTCGAGCTGCTCGAGTGCACTGAGCATTTCCTCTTGCGAAAACCGTCGAAGCAGATGGATGAGCTGCTCTAAGCGTGCGTCGGGAAGGCTCTCTTCACCGAGCTTTCCCAGACAGGCAGCAATCGCTGTTACGACCTTGGTATGGTCGTATAGCGATACGTCAGGTACCGTGCGCTCCTCCGTCTGTTCCCATGGTGTCGCCGATGGCACGAACACCCAGTACTTGCGCAGAAGCGACAGGAGGGTCTGCAGGTCTGTCGGTCGGAAAGGGGACAGGGAGTTTATCTCCTGCACGAAGCTGTTCCACAGCAAGCCGTACTGCCCTTCGCGCACACGCGGTGAGTCCTCGGGAAACAGTCCCGCCATCTCCAAGCCAAGCGGCGTGAGGGAATGGAAACGCTCGGCACCCCTTGCCTCACGAAACTCCACGCGACTGGCGACTGACACCAGCGCCGCTTCATCGCTGTCCAGCTGTACACGGCGTTCGGTTTGTCTCTCCAGTGCAGCCAGCTTGTCTGCTGCATGCAGCAACCTCTGCAGGCGGTCGGTGGGGGTGTCGTGGTGTGCCCCTGCCAGTCGCGCCACCCGTTGCGCCCGCTCCGCGCCCAGATATGCCGTCAAGGAACGGATAAAGTCTTCGCTCATCGCAGCGTGCTTCTGGCGGTAGTCCCCTCCAAATCGTTGGCTGACCTTGCCCGCGTCATGGAACAGAGCCGCTAGCCACAGGTCGAGTTCCCAGTCCTGCATTTTCTCACCCCCTGCCCATCTCGTTGAAACCCTGTGCAGGAGCGCCTAAGGAGCCTCCAGCGGCGGCGAAATATCCCCCTAGCGGTGGAAGAGAACAAGGTATCTGCCAGACCTCAGATAGCCCTTCCTCCCCCTCTCTTTCGCACTTGGCTGATGGTTATCCTGTCTTTCAATATACAACCGAGTTTTTCCTGCCGAGTATCTGTCCTGTCCTG
>JANWYZ010000219.1 GCA_025054895.1 bacterium
AGCTTGTACGGGGCAAGGATGGTAATCACCTGTTCCACAAAGGGCAGAGCTTCGAATTGCTCGCGTAGTCCGGGCTTCTCCTCTTCGGGCACACCCACCGCGCCGATGACTATCTTTTCCACGCCGTAGATAGGATGCGCCTGGTAACCTCCGCTCTCCAGTTTGGAGGTAATGATTTGTATCTGTTCTGGCGTGGCGCTTTTGTCCAGAACGATAATCATGCCTGCAAAACCTCCTCTAACGCACAGATGAATCGTTCATTCTCTTCGGGTTTGCCGGTGGTCACGCGCAGGTAAGTGGGCAATCCAAAGATATGTCCCGTACGCACAATAACGCCTTTACGCAACAGCGACTGAAACACCGGCTGGCTATCGCGCCCCATGTCTACCATCACACAGTTTGCCTCGCTGCGTACGTAGCGCAAGCCCAACCGCTCAAAGTGCTGGTAAAGATACTCCAACCCCTGCCGGTTCAGCTCTACCGCCCGACGCAGGTGCTCCTGGTCCTCCAGAGCGGCGAGCGCGGCTGCTTGCGCCACGCTGTTGACGTTAAACGGCTCACGCACGCGGTTCATTGCGTCGATAATATCAGCACGGGCGACCGCATAACCCACACGCAATCCCGCCAGCGCATACGCCTTCGAAAAAGTGCGCAGCACAATTACGTTGCGCCCTTCACGCACGTAACGCAGAGTGTCGGGGTAATCTGGGCGTGAGACGTACTCCTGATATGCCTGGTCCCATACCACCACCACATGACCGGGCAGTGCGCTCATAAACGCCTCCGCTTCCTGCGCAGTAACGATGGTACCGGTCGGGTTGTTTGGGTTAGCGATGAAGATTAGCTTGGTGCGTTCGCTCACGCGCTCCAGCATCGCGGACAGATCGAAGCGATGCTCTCGCAAGGGAACCAGATGCAGAGGTGCGTTGTTCAGCTTCGCCGCCGCCTCGTACCGCACGAACGATGGGTCGCCAGTGACCACCTCATCGCCAGGCATCAGGAAGGTCAACCCGATGTAGTGTATCAGCTCGTCCGAGCCGTTGCCGAACAACAGACATTCGGACGGCACACCCAGATGCTTCGCCACTGCCTGCCGTAGTTCGAAGCAGCTGCCGTCGGGGTAGAGGTTGACCGTTTGCATCGCCCTTATCGCCGCCTCGATGGCGCGCGGCGAGGGACCCAGCGGGTTTTCATTAGACGCCAGCTTGATGACATCGGATAGACCCAGCTCGCGTTTGACCTCCTCAATCGGCTTGCCGGGGCTATAAGGCTCCAGTTCCAGTACGTTTGGACGTATCAACGGTGTGCTCATTGCATGGCTCCTTACCACAAAGGCAAACACAGGGCAGGACATTTGCCAGCAATGCCCTGCCCATTGCTACAAAGCGCATGCGCTTAGCGTTATCCGGGAGTGCCTTCCACTTCGCCGACGTGCACCTCGATGGCAGAGCGCTCCTCCACCCGGTCGATGCGCCCGTCGCGTATCCACACAATACGGTCAGACACATCGATCATTTTCAGGTCGTGCGTTGCGGAGATGATGGTCACACCTTGCTCCTTGTTCAGCTGGCGCAGCAGTTCGATAATCTCCTTTCCCGTGCGCAGGTCGAGGTTACCCGTCGGTTCGTCTGCCAGAATGATTTGCGGGTTGTTTGCCAGCGCACGAGCAATGGCAACGCGCTGCTGTTGACCACCCGACAGCTCGCTGGGTTTGTGGTGCAAACGTTCTCCTAGCCCCACCAGCTTCAGCAGTTCGATACCTCTATCGATAGCCTCGTCGGTGGACAAGCCGCCGAAAATCATCGGCAGCATCACGTTCTCCAACGCGGTCATGACGGGAATAAGGTTGAACGTCTGGAAGATATAACCGATAGTGCGACAGCGCAGGAACGCTAATTCCTGTGCATCCAGTTGCGCCATATCTACGTCGTTGATGAACACCGAGCCGCTGGTAGGTTTATCCAATCCACCAATCATGTTAAACAATGTGGACTTGCCAGACCCTGAAGGTCCCATGATAGAGAGGTACTCGCCGCGCACAATATCCAGCGTTACGCCGTTTAGAGCGCGCACTACCTGTGTGCCCATCATGTACTCTTTGACCACATCTTTGCACCGCACGATGTATTCGGTGCCTGTTGCTACAGTTTGGTTGGTCTGCGGTTGAACCGCCATCGATGCACCCCCTTGTTATACCTCCACGCGCAATGCGGCAGCAGCGGGCATTCGCGCCGCCACCTGCGCGGGGATGATAGTGGCTATCACCGATAACAATGTACCGATGAGTATCGAGTAGATGAGGTAGAGAAACACCTCACCCGGAGAAATCCAGCTGAACACTTTGAACCCTTCGCTGAACAGCTTGATCAGTACCACTGCAAACACCCCCAGGAACCATCCTATCACCGAAGCGATAAAGCCTACCAGAGCGGATTCGATAAAGAACAGCTCCACGATGAAGATGTCGTACGCGCCCAGACACTTCATCGTGCCTATCTCTTTGTACCGCTCGGTGACGGACATCAGCATCGCGTTGGTAATGCCCACCAGACACACCAGCAGGCTCATAATCACCAGCCAGGTCATCCGATACTTCTCGGAGGGGTCGGTAATCGCCCCGGAGTTTTGCTGAATCATCATAGCGGTCAGCACCGAGACGAGAAAGGCGATGCCCAGCACGGTACCTGCCGCTGTAATCACCGACCGCCAGAAGCGGATGCGCACGCTTTGCATACTGATATGAAACGCCACACGGAAGGGCAACTGCAAGCGCCCCACATCACGACCACCCGCTTTTTTCATCTCGCTTTCTTTCCTCCCCGTTTGAACGCAACCAGTCTACGGTCGGCTAGCATCTTCAGGAACATGCTCACCGACGCTTCCACTTCGCGACGGCTCATGCGTGTACGCTTGCACATCTGCTGCACAATGGATTCCACTGTATGTTCACCGTCGCACAACTCCCATACCGCTGCGCCTACCTCGTCCAGCTGGATATGGCGCACTGGCGGTAACCGAAACGCCGCTATCGCCCAGCGGATGAACAGGCTGCGTTGCTCCACTGGCACTTTGAGCAGCAGGTCGCCATCCGCAGTGCGCTCCCACTCGAGCAGTGGATTGCGTATCGGAATGGCGTTCAACGCCTCCTGCCGGGAGAGTACCGGTTTGGGCTTGAACGCCGGGATGAATTTGCCAACGAATTCCCGTACGCCCATACGACTTCTGATTCGGCATCCTATCCCTCAGACGGCTCGGCGGGAGCTTCGCCCTCCAAACGGTTTGTCATTCTGAGCGTCAGCGAAGAATCTCGGTTGCTTGCTACAGACAGATGCTTCGCTTGCGCTCAGCATGACAACACTGGAGGGTCGCGCTCCGTTGCGACCACATAAACGGCTCGGCGGGAGCCTCGCCCTCCAGAACAGATTGCGCCACCGGCACTTGGAGGGCGAACCTCCTGGTGAGCCGAACCGCCCTGCGACGCCACAGCCACTGAGAACAGCAAGCAGGCTCAAGCCTGCACTACAAACCCATGTGTCCGTAGCGCGCACCGCCGTGCGTATCGCATCTTCAATGGCACTGCACGCTCGCCACAATCTGCTCCAGCAGCTGCTCCGTGCCACGCTCCACGCGCACGGCGTAGATGCGGTTGCCTGGCTCACAGTGCCACACCGCGCCGCGCAGCTCCTCCGGACGGCGCAGTATCCACCGCTCCACCTTACGCCGTAGCCACACCGTCGGCGCACGACGCACCCCGACCGACCACACCGACGGATGCATCTTGACCTCGCCTTCCGTGTGCTGGGCGCGTGTACGCTTCCAGCCTGCCACCTGCTGCGCCCACTCGGCTAGAGTCCACTTTTTCAAGGTCACGTCCGCAAGCCCCCACCGTTCAACGGTTACTTCGGTGTAGCGGTTGCGGAACTGCAGCATCAGGTAGCCCGACATCACCTGCGACTTCACCAGCGCAAACCGCTCGGGCAAGCGTACCACCAGCCCCAGCAACGCCCATGTCCACCATCCGTCCTCCGAATGGTCTTGCAAAGTGTCCAGCAGCAGGTTGGCGACGTTGACCACCGCATCGTCCTTGTCGCCGCTGACCTGAGCGATGACCACCCTTCGACATTGCGGGCACTGTCGGATGAACCCACGCACCTTGCGGTCAGCGCGGTAGTTGAACTCCAACGCGCCTTGCCAGTCTTCCGATGGCTTGATACGTCCAGTAAAGGGTACTTTACGCTTCTTCGCCTGACGTTCCACCAGATTCAGGTAGGCATCCAATCGCTTGCGAACATCTACTGCCTTCTTCGCCTGCGCCCACCGTACCTCAGCCACCAGACTGCCCGGCGAATCGACGCGCAAATACCCCTCTTTTGCATCGCCTTGAAATCCGGTCACGCTCCAATCGGGAGGTACCCGCAGGCTGACCCCTTGCCATCCTACTATCTGCTCCGGCGCCAGCCCGTGTTTCACGCTATGCTCAGCCCTTGTCCGCTACGATTGCTGTTCGGCGCTTTTTTCGCTCTTCGCCGGTGCGGGATGCGCCGGTTCGTCGTCTAACACTTCGGAGGTGGCTTTCTTGAACTCGCGCAGGCTTTCACCTACCGAACGCGCCAGCTCCGGTAATCGGCGTGCTCCGAACAGCACGACGATGATGACGATAATCGGTAACGCTTCCTGCCAGCCGAAATACATCTGGATTACCTCACTCATCGAAACTCCTCCACGGCATCTCGGTGCCTCCTCTTTATTCTATCACAATCAGTAAGGTAAATACGACACCGACCTACCAATGATAGCCAGTGCGATAGCCGCCATACCAATTAAGCCCATACCGCAGGAGAATCCCGCCAGCAACACCGGCGCCCATAAACGCCACTGCTCCGTGCCGAAGCGGCGGGCAAAGTAGCGATGCCCTAAGATTGTACCCAGCAGCATGGGTATCGTGTTATGTGGCAGTGCGCCGATGCCGCCCACGAAGCCGTAGTAGAACAGCAGGGGCAGCTTCAGCGCGGAGAAGATGCCAAACAGCGCCAGACCGCCTGTGAACCCACCAATGATATAGTCCGTGCGCAACGCTCGGAGCAACCATTGTCCCGTATCGCTGCCTCTCAGGTTAATTTGCTGCCAGAGGGCGTTCATCTGCGCGTGCAACGGCCAGAACTTCTGCGCATACGGATACTGCGCGGAGGGTATCTGGCTGGTGTGCCAGAAGAACGCCCAGAACAG
>JANWYZ010000021.1 GCA_025054895.1 bacterium
GACGATGCCTCGCTTCACTCGACAGGTTTGTTGGAAGATGCCAGGCAGGAACTTCTCTACATGACGCCGTAAGTTCTGGTGGGATCACCCGAACAACAGGAGGTAGTCGCATCGATGTGGTGGAGAATAAGTGTAGTTCTTCTCCTGTCCGTAGCGGTGGCAGGTTCCTGCCTCGCACAGGGCAGACCTCCGCGAGGAGCTGTTGTGTTGTTTGACGGTAAGGACCTGTCTAAGTGGGTGTCGCGCGACGGCAGGTCAGCCGCGCGCTGGGAGATCACGCCCGACGGCGCGATGCAGGTAAAAGCAGGCACAGGCGACATCATGACCCGCGACGAGTTTGGCAGTTTCCATCTGCACATCGAGTTCGCTACGCCTCACATGCCTGAAGCGCGCGGGCAGGGCAGGGGCAATAGCGGCGTATACCTGCACGGGCTGTATGAGATACAGGTTCTGGATTCGTACGGTCTTGCCAGCGTTGGCAGCGGCGATTGCGCCGCCATTTACGGCATCAAAACGCCTGATAAGAACGCGGCGAAGCCCCCAGGGGAGTGGCAGACATACGACATCATCTTCATCGCCCCCAAGTTCGACAACACGGGTAAAGTAATAGCAAACCCGCGTGTGACGGTGCGTTGGAACGGCGTGCTGGTGCACGACAACGTGGAGATACCGCGTGTTACCGCAGGTGGTATCGGCGACCGCATGCGCCCGACCGGTCCCATCTTGTTGCAGGACCACGGCAACCCCGTCAAGTACCGCAACATCTGGATACGACCGTTGAAGGAATAGTACCGCGGGTTGCTCTGTTGGTTTGAAGTGGCACGCGCATCTGGCGATCCCTGACACGCGCAAGATGCACTTGCCACCGATGCTTAAGCCTGCTCTATCCGCACTGCAATGTCCCTTTCCACCCGCGGTATGTCCAGCCTCAACCCAGACCTGCCTGCAGTCACCGTTTGTGTAGATAGAGGCTTTCCTTCGTAGGTATCCCAGAACTGCACGCGGTAACGACCGGGCGTCCAATCACGGATACGCAGCACCGTCGGCGGCACAGGGGCAGGAGGACGTTTCATCACGTTCACCTGATACCATGTGTGTCGTGTGTGTTCGATATAAAGCAGGGAGGTCTTCTTGCCGCGTAGACCGAACAGGCGCAGTGGCGGCTCAGTTTGCCTGAGCGCCTTCTCCAGAATGTAGGAGACGAACACCCAGTCGTTGCCGATGTTCTTCACCGTAACAACCTGCTTGCCTGCAGGTATGTCTACTGCGTACTCGCCGTCGTACTGGTGGAGAGTATCAGTCTTGCGGGTATCATCTGGGTCGGGCATATCGCGGTCCAGCACACGGGCGCCGTTGCGCTCCACCACCAGATGCGCTCCACCGTGTCCTGAGACGCCTGTGACAAAGATACGCAAGCGCGTAGAGTGGGGCAGGTTTGTTTCGATAGTCAGCGGATTATGTTTGTCGCGGTGGTTGCGCAAGCCGTGCAGTAAGCCTGCTACCTGCTCGCGGATTTCCACCTTCCCCTCGGCGTCCACAAGTACGGTGGTGGGGCGGTTGGAAGGATGCACATCCCACGAGGTGGGGCCGTGCAGGGTGAGGTCTTCATAAGCTGGCGAGGGCATGGGCTGCTTCCAGGAAAAAGTGTACTTTTCCACCCTTCGGAAGCTCTCCTGAGGAAAATTCACCCCCCGGATGAAACGGCTTAGCGCAGCAAAGTGGTAGTACAGGTCGTGCGGGTGGATGTGGTTATCCCACCACCAGAGCATAGCGGTCCCCGCCGCGCCGTCCAACAGAGTGCTCCAGATGCCGCTATGCAGGGCGATGCCCGTAGGGTCTACATGGGGGTCTTCACCCATCGCGCCCGCGCCGAACTCTGCCACATAATGTGGCTTGCCATACACCTCCTTCTTGCGGTGGAAGAACGTCAGCGCACTCGAGGTGTCGCGCGAGCCGTAGTTATGCGTGGTGGTGTAGTCTATCTGAGGCAGGCGATCGATAACCTCTCGTCCATTAGAATCCGCGAAGCTGGTGGTGATCAAATGTTTCCACGGATCCAGCCGACGCAGGTAGTCCGCCATCTCGCGATGCCAGCGGGTGATGAGTTCCAGGTTGTAGGCGTCGGGACCCACGATATCCACCTCGTTCCAGAACTGCCAGCTGAGTACGTTCGTACACCAGCCGTATCGCGCTACCATGTAGCGAATTTTGTTACGGTAAGCACGTAACATGTCGGGATGCGTCCAGAACTCGATGGGTTCCTTCAGCGGACCGCCGTTCGCGGCGTTATGTGGCGTCTCTTCCCAGTACGGAAAGCCGCCAAACTGCCGTTTGCGCAGCTCGTTGAAGCTGTCGAAGCATAGCATGACATACATGCCTAACCGACGCGCCAGATTCAGCACATAGTCCAGCTTCCATGCGTTTGCAAGGTCTATCTTGCCCACGCCATAGCGTTCACGCGGCTCGCCCGTTCGTTCCATCGCGAAGGTGACCCATGCGGGTCCCAACCACAGGCGAAAGTAGTTGCCGCCAGCCTGTGCATAATGGGGCAGCCAATCGTCATAGTCAAAGGTGCCGCGGCTGCTACCCCAACACACGTTCGCGCCGATGGCAACGTAAGGCTGACCGTTGTCGAAGACAAAATATCGCTTGTCGTCTTTGCAAACTCGCACGAAGCCGGGAAGCCGGGACCTCACGCACTCGAAAGCGAGAGGCAGTGAGCGCGTTGTCTTGCCCGTACTGTCGCGCACGGTAACCTGCATCTGGTACCTGCCCGGCAGAGTGGGAGCGAAACGGATGCGCCAGTCGGCTTCGCCATCAGGGGACAGCCGTTCATCACGCCCTTCCAGCTTGCGGGTGTACGCGCGATAGAAGAAACCGGGCACCTGCACCGTGCTTCCAGAAGGAGTAGTGAAAACGCCCTCTACCGCAATCTCGTTCGGGTCGAAGGCGTTAGTGTAAGTGGCTTGTAGATTGAGGCGAAACTCTATTAGCTCATAACACGCCGCTCGCCGGCGGTTAGGCGTCACAGAGACCAGGTGCAACGGGCGGTTATCGGAAATAGGCGGTTGCAGTGCTGCCATCTTTGCCTCCTAAGCGATACGCTGTAGTATTGCCTTCAAGTGTCGGGCGAAACGCGGCACCGCCTGTTCCGCCGGCTCGGTGTACTCATACTCGATGGATAGATAGCCTTTGTAGCCCGCTCTGTGCAGGATGCGCAGGGCGCGCTCGTAGTCCACCTCTGTATGTTTGCCGTTATTGCCCCGATAGTGTGTCTTAGCGTGCGTCGTTACCACATAGGGCGCAAGCTGCTCGAACTGCCCGTAGATGTCGCCCGTGAAGTTGCCCAGATCTAAGTTCAGCCCAAACCATGGATGCTGTACAGCTTTGTAAATGCGCATCACCTGCTCAGCGGTGGAGGTGATGCCCCCGTGGTTTTCGAGCGCAATAACTACCCCCCGTTGGGACCCATACTCTATTACTTCCCGCAGGCATTCCACCACCCACCCGAACGCTTCGTCTTCCGTGTGTCCCTCGGGAACCGGTCCGGCAAAGACACGGATGCAAGGCGCGCCCAGCACAACGGCGTTGTCTATCCAACCTTTAGTCATCTCTATATGTTCGCGCCGTTTGGCAGGGTCTGCCTGTGCGAAGTTGTTGCCTACCGCTGTGCCTGAGACGTGCATCCCGTACTGGAAGCAAACGCGCTTGACCTCGTTCAGTGTGGCGCGGTCGGTGTTCGGGAAATAATAGGCGGTGAGTTCCACGCCATCCAGTCCCATCTCGGCGCAAGCGCGGATGAAATCTTGTAGACCCATCTTGCGGCTAAGTAGCAGGTCGCGATAGGAATAAGCGCAGCAGGCAAGACGCATGGTGATTCCTCCGTCATCACAGGTTACACTGTTACCGATTCGCAAAACAGAGGCATATTCCTGCGGTGGGCGCAGGTGGGTTTGCATCCCGAATCTCTATAGCCCCGCACTGTGGTATAACAGGAAAGGCACAGTGGGTAGCGAACGTGTTAGGAGATTGTGATTAGCGCGGAGGTGTGGATGAGGAGTCTTGCAGCGGTGGTTCTGGCGCTCCTGGCGATAGCAGTCGAGGCGCAAGGGCGGGTAGGCTGGCGTGTCGACACATCTAAAGCTGCGTTGTGGCAGCCTATGCCTGCATGGTTGGGTAATCCCGATAATACTGCCAGGGTGGAGCGAACAGCGGAAGGGTTGCGCTTTGTTGTTGCTCAGGAAGGCAGGGGCATGAAGTGGCTGTATAACGCCTCATGGGTCAATACACAGCGGTTCCGTTATCTGGTGGTTCGATACCGCGCACGTGGGCTGCACACAGATTCGAACGATTACTTCCTCTACCTTAACGACAACAGCGGTTTACCCCTTGCCTCGCGTTTCGTGTTGAGTCTGGCTGACCTGCGCGCGGATGGCGAATGGCACTGGGCGGCGGTAGACGTTCGAGAACGAGGCATCCGTCCGTATCTGATCCAGATGGCTTTGCAAGTTCAGGCTTCAGGAGCCAGCGCGGAGGTAGTCATCGCTGACATCTCTTTTCGCGACACGCTTCCAGCCGGGGTGGTTTTAGCCAGAGAGCCTGACGTGCCGTATCGCGAACAGATTCTGCCCCTCTCCGAGCTGGAGCGATTGCAGGCCCAGCCTGCCTGGCTGAACAACCCCTCGGCGCGGGCGATGGTGGAGCGAAAACCTGATGGCATACATCTGCGCGTGCCAGAGGCGGGGCGAGGGATGAAATGGAGTGTCCGGTTGAATAATCCGCTACGCCTGCATGCGACGCCATACGTCATCGTACAGTACCGCGCTACAGGTGTCGCCAGCAGCGGAGACTACTTCCTTTACATGGCGCCAGAGCAACCGGATTTGCCCCAAGAAGAGTATACCCCGCTGCGGTTGAACGAGTTGGTCGCGCTCGGCAAGTGGCGAACGCTGGTTGCGCGTGTGCCCAGAGCCAGTGTAGACGCCCTGACCAACCTCGCCATTCAGGTACAGGCGGCCGAACCGAACGCGGAAGTGGTAATACGCTCCGTCCAGTTTGCGTCACGTCCGCGTGAACCGCTTGGGGCTCTACACGACGAGCTGCCCGAGCCCAGAGCCGCTGTAGACGGAAAGTTCTCGCCGGTAGACCTGAGCGCTCGCTATAATCTCAACGTGAAGCAAGTGGCGACAGCGTTACCCTTAAGCGATTATCGATTCCGCCACAGGCGCGTGGTAGCCGCGGGAGTACCCTTCATCGTGGGCGCTGGTGGGCGTAACGTGGTCTCCATACAAGGTGAGGTTGGCGACATATCCGTGCCCCTGCCCCCGTCTCTGCAGAAGCAGGCTCCGAGCGAGGTGTACCTGTTGCTCGCCGCCGATTTTCCCCAGTGGGAAGAGCCTTCATACGGCGGGGGAACACTCTACCGCGTGCAACATCCGCATCGTGTGGTGGTGCAGCTGCATTATACCGATGGTACTTCGGAAGAGGTGTTTCCCCTGCGTGTAACGTCCGGGCGTCCTGAAGTGGTAGCAGGTATCGATGTGTACGTGGTGCCCGCCTCCAGGCGATTGAAGGAGGTACGTTTACGCGACCGGATGCGTTTGGGAGAGTTCGGGGTGTGCGCTGTCACGCTGAACGCCGGCAAAAGGCGTTTTGCTTCCGCATTGTGGACGACGGCGGTACCGGTAAGGGGGCGTCAAGGAGCATGGAATACCCCATCTCGTGTAGAGATTAAAGAGGCAGATGGAAAACTTATTTTGCAAGACGCAAACGTCCGACTACAGATAGACACCGTGCAGGGCGTTCGGCTGCAAGAGTTCTCTCTGCTGCCGATACGTCGGAACATTCTCACGAAGCCAGTACCGTTATTTGCTGTGCGTTCGTGGGATAGTAATCTATCGACTTCCAGCGAAGAGTATCGGGTAGCAAAGGTGAGCGCGCACGCGAGCGGTGCGCTGCTGGAGTGTACGCCGCCTCACAGCGATTTACCGTTCGTGAGGCTGCAGCTGCAGATGGACAGCATGTCTGGCCTTCGCGTGGGCATAACCGTGCATAATCAGGGCACACAGCCGCATCGGTGGGTTGTGAACTTGCCGCAGCAGTGGACGTTTCGTATCAGTGAGAACGACGTATACACCTGTCCGCTGCGTACCCTGTTCATCAGCGACCGCGATGGTGACTGGCGCTTCCGCTACAGCGGTGCAATGCCTTTGCAAATGATAGACATCAGCAACCACCGTCTGGGCGTGGGGGCTGGAATGTGTATGACCGACCTCGAGGGCACAGACCGCTACTTACACCTCATCCGGCAGAATGGCTCGACGACGATTAGCGTGGAATGGCGGTGCGAACCGCTTGCGCCCGGACAGACCAAACGGCTGGAGATAGACCTGTTCCCACACGCGGGAGACTGGCGACAAACGTTCGCCCATTACAGGCGATGGACGAACACGTGGTATCGCCCTCTGGCGCCGCGCAAGCAGTGGTTCCGAAAGGCTTTTGCTTTCCGGCAGGACTACATTGGGGAAGGATTGTACGACCGCAACGCGCAGGTGTACCGCTTCGCGGAGCGGGTTGCGCTGGCACAAAGGGCGTTTGGCGCGTGCGACTATCTGCACCTTTTCGACTGGGGAACGACGCCTCTTGGGCGAGTGGGGGACTATGACCCGTGGGGCAACCCTCTCACTTCTGCCCAGGATTTTCGACAGGCAGTGGAGGCAACACAGGCTCAGGGCGTTCCGATTGGTCTGTATATCGAAGGGTATCTGGCAGATGTACGCTCCCGGGTGGCTCAGACGCATCTGGAAGAGTGGGGCTGGCGTGGGCGCGAGGGGCAGGTGCTTCGCTGGTCTCCTGAATCGACAGAGTTCTTTATGTGCCCGGGCGCAGCCGGATGGCAACAGTATCTGGTAGAGACTTACCAACGGGTCAACCAGCAAACCGGGGCAAAGGGGTACTATATCGACGAGTTCGGTTTTTGCGACCGCGACTGCTTCGCACAACAGCACGAGCATCCGGTAGACTGGCACTTACTACCTGCCGAGGGAACGACTACACGTCGCATCCGGGAAGCTCTACCTCCAGAAACGGTGCTGTACACGGAGAGCTTCCCGCCCGATATCCACACCATCCTGCAGGACGGCAGCTTCGACTACGCGATTTACTACTATCAGACCACGCTTCGACACTGGACGCCTTTGCCGTTACGCCTGTCGCGCTTTGCCTTCCCCGATTTTAAGGTGTTTCAGATTATCGTGTGCGACATGCCTACTGGCAGTAACGAGGAAGCGATTCGTCAGGTGTTTTTCAACGGTGATGGCTACTGGCTACAGGGCAATCCGCAAACGTGGTTCACTCCGGAGAGCATGACGATACTGCGCAAGTGCATCCGAATACTGCGCGATCACGCGGACGCATTTGCCAGCGATGACTGCGAGCCGCTGGTACCAACTCTACAAGAGGGCGTCTTTGCCAACCGTTTCACCGCTGGGGATGGGCGGAAGACGGTATGGACGCTCTACAACGCGAACTGGCGCAGCGTGCAAGGAGAAGTAATAGCCGTACCCCACCTGCCGGGCGCGAGGTACATAGATGCATGGAGCGGTAATCGCCTGCACGCTACTGTCAAGGGAAACTGGGCGATATTGAGCCTGCAATTATCGCCGCGCGGGGTAGGGTGTATAATGCAACTCAGGTGAGAGATACATTTGAGGGAGGTCGCGATCTGTTATCCGATGATAACTGTAGTAGGCTTAGGGGCAGGAGCTCCGTCTGGACTGTCTCAGCAGGCGTGGGAAATATTGCGCTCCGGACGACCTGTCTGGTTGCGCACAGCGATACACCCCACAGTGGGCGTACTGAAGGAAGCAGGCATCTCTTGCAACTCTTTTGACTCTCTCTACGAGCGGGCAGAGCAATTCGAGACACTGTACGAGCAAATTGTGGAGCAGCTGCTGGCTCTGGCGCAGGATAGGGACATCGTGTACGCCGTGCCGGGGCATCCGCTGGTGGGAGAGGAGAGCGTGCGTTTACTGCTGGAACGGGCGCGTGAGCAAGGGGTATCGGTGCGCATTGTCAGCAGTAGCAGCTTCATAGAACCGACCCTGGAGGCGTTAGGTTTATGCGTTACCGATGGTCTGCAAGTCATCGATGCCCTCAGCGCGTCGCGCCTGCTGCCCGACCAGGGAGCGCACGTGCTGTATTATCAGGTATACGACCACTTCGTGGCTTCTGACCTGAAGCTGCTCCTGATGCGCTATTATCCGGAAGAGCACCAGATAAGCGTGGTACGAGCGGCTGGAGTTGCGGGCGAACAGCGGGTGCGAACAGTGCCTCTATATCAGCTTGACCGTGTGCCTGTCGACCACCTGACCACGGTGTATGTGCCGCCTTTGCTCGCTGACGAACGTCGTGATTTCGCCGGACTGGTGCACATTGTGGCTCGTTTGCGTGCACCGGGGGGTTGCCCTTGGGATAGAGAGCAGACGCACGAGAGTCTGCGCCCATACCTGTTGGAGGAGGCGTACGAGGTGTTGGACGCCATCAATACGGGCGACGACGCCAAGCTGTGCGAAGAATTAGGGGATGTATTGCTGCAGGTGGTGCTCCATGCGCAGCTGGCGAACGAGCAGGGGCGCTTCGATATCCAGGACGTGGTGTGGCAACAGTGCGAAAAGCTGGTGCGTCGCCATCCACACGTCTTTGGTGACCTGCAGGTAGCGGACAGCGCAGAGGTGCTGCGAAACTGGGAGCGCATCAAGGCAGAAGAGAACAGCAATACGCCGAAGCAGTCGGTGATGGATGGAGTGATACCGTCGCTGCCGGCGCTGGTGCTCGCCATGGAGGTCTCGAAGCGAGCGGTGAAGGTGGGATTTGAGTGGCCCGACCTGCAGGGTGTGTTGGACAAGTTTCGTGAGGAGCAGCAAGAGCTGGCGGAAGCTATCGCGCAACACGATAAGGCGCGCATCGAGGCGGAAATCGGCGACCTGTTGTTCACACTGGTAAACATCGCTCGCCATCTGAAGATAGACGCCGAGCAGGCGCTTCATGCGATGGTGCGTCGTTTCATCGTGCGTTTTCAGCAGATGGAGACAATGGCGCGCGAGCAAGGCAAGCAGCTGGAGCGTCTTACACTGGAAGAATGGGACGCCCTCTGGGAAACAGCCAAGCGCAACTCAGCGCAGGACAAGTAAGGGGAAAAACCAGCCGTACAAACCGTTTACGAGACGCCATGTTGTATGAGCTCCCAGAAGCCTGTATCTGGCAGAAAATGCAATCGGTACACGGGCGTTTCACGCACGAGGGCAGATACCACGTTCAGCATCCACTCCGCCACCTGCGCGCCTTCGGCAAACTGCAGACTGCATTGCAGGATGGCGGTCAGCGCGTCGCGCCGCGAGAGCTTCTCCAGCCGATGCTGCTCAGCGTGCTGAAGCAGGTATATCGCCTGCAGCGGCGCGCTGAGGTTGACGCCTGCACGGGCGAAATCACCCCAAAAGGGTGTACCAAACACCTGCCAGCCCTCAGGCATTCGGCGCACAGCAACCAGCTCGTCGCTCAGTACCTCGGCAAGCCCGGATAATAACCTCGCCACTGTGCTTTTGCCCATACCCGAGCGTCCGGCGAAAACGTAGCCTCGCTGCGCGTGTCGCACTGCCGAGGCGTGGATTATTACTCCGCCACGTTGGGGTAAGTACAGCGCCATCAGGGCGCGCAGGAAGGAGTCCACGGCGTAAACGCTGCGAAGGCAAGTGACCTCTGCCCTGTCGGCTGTTGAGGTAACGTCCGCCACGAAGGTATCGTATACAAAACGCCACCCCCCCTCTGCCTGCCGTACTTTCGCGCTCTCCATGCGTACATGAGTGGGGGGTGTTGCTTTCGGTTGCAAGGCGATAAAGATGTCGGACGTCTCCTGCGGAGCAACAAACGCAGCATAGCGCTCCTGCAGCAACTCTTGCAGGAACGCTTGATCGGAACACTGCATGTTCAGAACAGTGTTGGCGATAGAGATAGTCAGGCTCTGCATTTACCAGTGTTTTGTTAAGGTATGGTTTTGGGATTAGAGAAGACGCTCCTCGCCCTGTTGTCATCCTGAACGAAACGAAGAATCGCTTTGTCAGTCACCTTGAGACGCTTCGCCTTCGGCTCAGCATGACAGGGAGACGACGCCGGAGGGTCGCGCTCCGTCGCAACCCTGATGGCGGACGCAACGGAGTGCGTCCCTCCAAACGGGGGCAGACAACCCTGGAGGGTCGCGCTCCGTCGCGACCAACCCGTCCAGACAACCTTGGAGGGTCGCGCTCTGTCGCGACCATGACGGCGGACGCAACGGAGTGCGTCCCTCCAGATGTGGGTAGGCAACCTCTGGCGGGTCGCGCTCTGTCGCGACCACGCACGACGGCTCGTCGGGAGCCTCGCCCTCCAGCCCATTTGTCACTCTGAGCGTCAGCGAAGAATCTTTCAGTGCCAACATCATGGTACTCGAACGTACGTATTTCCGGGCTGTCGTCGCGCCAGGTTATGCATCTCCAGTATCAGCAGCTCGGCGTTCAACTGTGCCACCGGCAGTTTCAGTTCATCCGCCAGCACGTCCACGTGCGTAGGCGTCAGGGAAAGCGCGCGTAAAATCTGCTGTTGGGTTGGTGTCAATGCGGGCATCTCCACCGCGCGTTCCGGAGGAGGCTCAGGGGCGATACCCAATCCACGCACAATATCCTCGACGCTGTCCACCAGGGTTGCACCATCCTTAATGAGCCGATGACAGCCTGCGCTGTGTCCCGTGTCGATATTGCCTGGTACGGCGAATACTGGCTTGCCCTGTTCCAGCGCGTGGGTAGCGGTAATGAGCGCGCCGCTGTCATTGGGCGCTTCCACCACCAGCACCCCTAACGACAGTGCACTCACCAGTCGGTTGCGAGCAGGAAACCGCCATGCGTCGGGCGCCGTGCCTGGGGCGTACTCGGAGAGAACAGCTCCCTGCGTGGCAATACGGTTGAACAATGCTGCCGACTCCGCCGGGTATGCAACGTCAATACCGCTTCCCAGCACGGCGATAGTGCGTCCTCCTGCCCTCAGTGCGCCAGTGTGGGCAGCGGTGTCGATACCTCGCGCTCCGCCGCTGACGATAGTCAAGCCATAGCGGCTCAGCTCCCGGGCGAGGCGCTCGGCGGTGGTACGCCCATATTGCGTGGGGCGGCGCGTGCCAACGATCGCGACAGCGAAGCGGTCGCGCTCCTGCAGGCTGCCGCGCACGAACAGCAGGGGAGGGAAGTCCTCGATCTCGCGCAGAGCGGGAGGATAGCCGTCGTCGAGCCAGGTCAGCAGGCGAGCAGAGGCGTTTTGCCATCTCTGCCTCTGGTGTGAGGTGAGGTCAGAGGCGTTCAAGATTCGCGCAGCAGTGGCTTCATTCATGCCATCAACGCGCAGCAAATCCTGCCTCGAGGCGCGAAAGATGTCTTCAGGATTCTCGAAATGCTGCAGCAGGGACAGCAAACGTCGCGGAGGAAGCTCGAGGTATGCCAGCCGCAACAGCGCATGGAGACGAGCTTCCTCCACAGACAGCCACTCCCAGACTAGTATCCTTCTTCGCCGCCGCGTCCCCCGCCGCGCCGTCCACCCATACCGCCAGGCGCACCGGGCATGCCGGGTTGCATACGGGGCTGGGTAGTAGCGGGGCGTTTGCGCAGCGTGTTATCCACGATAAACGTCCACGTGTACTCGGTACGGTTTCCGCGCCAGTCTTCGGCTACCACCTTTACGGTATGTCTGCCGTCCGAAAGCGGGCGTACGGTGGCGGCGCCGCCTTCCTGTCCAGTAGGTGTCGCAGACGCCTCCCGGGAACCCCACAGGTAAGTGATTTCTCCTTTAGCGAGGTCGAACTCGTACTTTACGGGCTTATCGTCCAGGAAGAACTGGATGCTATCGGTCTTAATGCCCGATCCGTCGTCGCTGATGAGCGCGCGAAAGCGAATGGGCGGAGCGCCAGACATAGCCACCCCGCGCGCCGGCTCCAGCTCGGTGATGACAGGTGGAATGCTGTCAGGCGCGTCGGCTCGGAAGGTGGTCAAGCTTCCATCGTCCGAGACAATGTAAAGCGTGCCGTTGGCTACCACTGGCGGCGCTGTGATATCGGTAAATGTTGGGCGCTCGGGCGTGGAGGAAGACGACTGCAGCAGGTATTTCCACAGCACCGCGCCATTGGAGGCATCGAGGGCATAGATGCCGCCTCGCGTGGTACCGATGATAAGCACATTGCCCGCCAGTGTAGGCGGTGCAACCACCTGGTTCGTGAAGACGGGTTCCTTCGTGTTCCACAGCAGCTTGCCTGTATTGTCAAACGCCCATACGCGCCCGTCGCGCGTGAGCACGTAGACCACGCTGTTGCCTGCAATCGGCTCGGTCACGATGTCGTCGGGCAAGGTGCGCGCCCACAGCTGGCGTCCGCTCCGCGCCTGTAACACGTACAACACGTTGGATGCCACCACGTACACGTTGCGGTCTGCCACTACGGGCGAGAGGGCGTACAGCGTGCCAGCCAACCTCAGCCTCCAGAGCAGCAATCCGGTCGGGGCTGCAGCCGCGTACAACGTCTGGTCGGCGGAGATGAAGTACACCATGTCGTCCGAGACCGCCACCGCGCCGTTGACAGCGTCCATCGTGCGGAATCCTCCACGCCATATCGGTTCGCCGGTCCTGGCATTGATAGCGTGCACGCGCCCATCAGCTGAGCCGAAGTATACTACATCCTCTACTACCGTGGGAGGCGACAGGATAGCTCCCTGCGCGCGGAAGGTCCAGAGCACCCTGCCGGAGGTTGCGGAGAGCGCGTAAAGGTTGTTATCAGTTGCTCCCACATAAATGATACCGTTTGCCACAGCTGGCGTGGTACGGAACTGGGCGTTCAGCGGCTGGTCGGTAGGATATCGCCAGAGTACGCGCCCGGTTTCCGCGTCCAGAGCGTAGAATCGGTCGCGGCAGGCGTAATACACTGTGTTGCCGACAACAGCTGGCGATGCGGGGTTCTGCGGTGCCGGCGAGGCGGTGTAGCGCCAGTACATCGCTGCGGGCATTTGAATACCCGTCGGTGCGATGCCTCCATGTGTAGGGGAAAAACGGTAAGCCACTACGTCCTGAGCAGAAGCCCCTTGCATGATGAGCATTGCTAAGGCGCAAACCGCCAGTAGACCATTCCATCCCGCCAGAGTAAAGCCCTTCGAACGGATATGCATCGTCGTCTCTCCTCGCCTCGGGTTGTTTTCAGAGCGTACCGCACATCAGGTACGATATATCATACAGCAGGTCAGTAAGAGATTCCTGCTGCTCTCTCGCATTTTAGACGGGGCAAAACCCCGCAGGGTTACTGCCTGCGGAACTTTCCAGACCAGCTTTACGTATTATGTAGTAGCGCATGTCCTCCTTTTCACTCTGTCCATCACGTCGATGGAGCCTGCTTCTCGGAGCGTTCGCCCAACCCCGATGGCTCTGGGAGCAGGCGATTTTTTGTGCAGAACTTGTCTCATCTTGCCTTCGACAGTACAATAGGAGTGTCCTCTCGTGGTATGTACTGGGTGAGGAGAGAGATGCACACGATGTTCTCTGCATGGGAATCCTTAGCGCAGCTGCTGCTGGCGTTTACGCTGGGAGCAGTGATAGGCATCGAGCGCGAGCTACACGGCAGACCTGCTGGCTTGCGCACGCACATCCTGCTCTCGCTAGGGGCGGCGCTGTTCGGGATGGTGTCGCGGGGGATGGGCGCGCCTAACGTGGACCCTACTCGCATCGCCGCGCAAGTCGTGACAGGCATTGGCTTCATTGGCGCTGGCACGATTATCCACATGGGCGGCACGGTTCGCGGACTGACCACTGCGGCGAGTATCTGGACCACCTCTGCCGTCGGACTGGCGGTCGGGCTAGACCGGCGGTACTGGATGATGGCGATTCTTGCTACAGTGCTGGTGTTTCTAACACTTACGCTGGTACATCTGTTGGAGAATGCCCTCAAACTGAAACGTCGCGTGCGAGATATCGAAATCGTGACGCGCGAAGGGGTAGCGGTGATGGACGTAGTGCTCCAGAAGCTGCTTGATATGCGTATCGAGGTGCAGTCTATTCGCAGCCTGCCTACGTTGTTACCCGGTACGCGTCGTTACGAGCTGTCGCTGGAGCTGCCCTCGCAGGCGCTGTCGGTGCAAGCCTTGAGTGCGCTGGCTCAGTGTGAGCATGTGCTGGAGGTGAAGTGGGACTGATGCCAGCGTTGCTCGATACGCGAATCGTCGATGAGATAGTACAACGCGCGCTGATAGAAGACATCGGCACGGGGGATATAACCACTCTGCTCACAGTGCCCGAAGGGGTAGAGGCGAAAGGCGAGTTTGTCGTCACGCAGCCCGGAGTACTGGCGGGGATGCCTGTGGTGGAGCGTGTGTTCCATCAGATAAACCCCAGAGTGCGCCTGCAGTGCATGGTTCAGGAAGGGCAACATTTCGAAACTGGCGCTGTACTGGCAGAGGTATATGGGGAAGCGCGCGCTTTGCTAACCGGAGAACGTGTAGCGCTGAACTTCCTCCAACGACTGAGCGGTATCGCCACGTTTACTGCATGCTTTGTGGAAGCAGTGCGGGACCTGCCAGTGCGAATCTGCGACACACGCAAAACCACGCCCGGTTTGCGCTACCTGGAACGCTATGCAGTGCGTGCGGGTGGTGGTTACAACCATCGTTTTGGGCTATTTGACGCGGTGTTGATTAAGGACAACCATATCGCAGTGTGTGGAAGCGTCGTCCGGGCGGTGCAGCGGGTACGCGGCATATTACCTCACACGATGAAGATAGAGGTGGAGTGCGCGACGCTGGAACAGGTTCAAGAGGCACTGGAAGCGGGTGTGGACATTATCTTGCTGGATAATATGACGGTTGATGGGCTGCGTGAAGCCGTACGCATGGCAAAGGGGCGCGCTTTTTTAGAGGCATCGGGTGGAGTCCGCCTCGACACGGTGCGGCAGATTGCGGAGACGGGTGTGGATGCTATTTCCATCGGCGCTCTGACACATTCTGCACCCGCCATCGACATCAAGATGGAATTGCGGTTGGATTAGAGGTGGATTGGGGGGAGGGGCGGCTCGGCGGGAGCCTCGCCCTCCAGACTTTACACTCGCCTCGCGCGCGTCCGCGCTTCGCGCCGGGCAGCTTTCTGTTTCTCCTCTTTGCGCTTGCGTCGTTGACGCAGTTCCCTCTGTCGCATGCGCATGGCATCGCCTCCTTCTCAGTATCACCAGCAGCAGATTGTACACGGCAGGATAGGGGAAAGTCAAATCCCTCTGTCAAGACAGGAATCCGGCTGGCGGTGTTCTAACTCTTGTAACATGAGACGAGCGTATATTGTTCTCTTGTGGGTGTTCTGCGCGTTCACGGCGCAGCTACAGAGCGCAGCACGGGCGCAGCTGCCGGTTCCGCCGGTAAAACCAATCATTGGAGCGCGAATGCCCGCTCTCAGCCCCGACGGTAAGCGCATCGCCTTTGTGTATCGCGGTGATGTATGGATTGCTTCTGCTGCAGGCGGTCAGGCAACGCCCCTCACGCGCCATGTGGAGATGGACGCCTTCCCGCTCTTCTCGCCCGATGGCAGATGGGTTGCCTTCTCCAGCCTGCGCAACGGTAACTGGGACATTTTCGTCGTGCCTGCAGACGGAGGAGAAGTGCGACAGCTTACCTACCATGCCAATAGCGAAATCGCACACAGCTGGAGCCCTGACGGAAAGTACCTGCTCTTCTCCTCCGTGCGGGACACAACAAACCATACCCTCTTTGCGCTGGACGTGCATACTTTGCGCTTCAAGAAGTTGAGCGAGGATTATGCCTCCATAAACTATCCCAGTTACTCGCCGGACGGTAAGATAGTGGTGTATGGACGGTATGGCTTCCACTGGACCCGTCCGCGCTATGTGGGTTCGGCGGCGGCGCAAATCTGGCTACTGGACATCGCGAAAAGCACGCGCCGCGCCCTGACGAACAATAACCGCCAACACCTGTGGACGAAGTTTCTGCCTGACGGCAAAAACCTGCTGACCGTCACCGTCGGTGAGGAAACACCCTCGGTGAGCAAGCTGGGTACCGCTATCCCCAAAGTTGTAGATAGCCCCAGCCGAACTCCTAATCTGTGGGTGTTCGATTTGGAAGGGCGGAGCAGACAGTTGACCTTCTTCACTGGCGGGTCTGTACGTTTTCCGACGGTCGCATTGCGTACAGGCGACATCGCTTTCGAGTACGAGCACGACCTGTGGCTGTTGCCTGTTGGTTCGCGCAATCCACAGAAAATCGTGCTGTATGCCGTCGAGGATGAGAAACAGAACACTCGCCGGCGTGAGGTATTAACGTCCGGCGTGACCGAAGCGGAACCGTCGCCCGACGGCAAGACCTTCGCCTTTGGGTTGCGAGGCGATATCTGGACGGTGCTTATCGATAAACCGAAGGGAGTGGCAGGGCGCAGCGCGGAAATCGCCCGTCGCCTTACTGATTGGGCGGGGGACGACTCCGACTTCGTATGGTCAGCGGACGGCAAGAAGCTCTATTTCACCTCTGACCGGGAGTTCAACACCCGCCTGTACGAGTTGGATATCGACACCCTGCAGGTAAAACCCCTCTGGAACCGCTCTGAAGATGTCACCAGTCCGCGTCTCTCTCCTGATGGCAAACAGCTGGGTTTTTGGGTATCAGGTGGAGAGGGCGGTTTATATGTATTCGCACTGGAGACCGGCGAAGTTAAACGTCTGGCAAAAGTGCCCGGCACGCACTGGTACGGTCTGGGTGGAGGTCAATTTGCCTGGTCGCCTGATATGCGCTGGATGGCGTTCACTTACCGTGGGGAGGACCTTGCGTGGAATATCTGGATTGTACCTGCGGCAGGAGGCGACCCGATTAACGTTACTCGCCTCAACGCCTACCACAGCCAACCTGCATGGTCTCCGGACGGCAAGTATTTGTTCTTCCAGAGCGACCGCGATGGCGCCGGGTTATACGTGCTACCTTTACAAGAGGAACCTGCCCGCACCGTAGACACCGACCTGAAGTTCGAGAAACCGAAGGATAAGGTGCTGGTGGAGATAGATTTTCAAGACATCCAGCGGCGCATCCGCAAGGTGGTCAACCAGAACCCGCAGGCGGACCTGACGGTCAGTAGTGAAGGCTTAATCCTCTTCCTTTCCGAGGGCGACATCTGGTCGGTGTCGTACGACGGCAAGGAAACCAAACGGCTGACAACCGGCGGTGGCGTATCCAGCCTGCGAGTATCTACCGATGGCAAACGGCTTTTCTTCATGCGCAACGGTGAACTATGGACGATGAAGCTGGAAGGCAATAACCCGCAGGAGAAAGTGACCTTTACCGCCGATTGGGACCGCGATGTCCGCGCCGAGCGCAGGGCGGCGTTTACCCAGTTCTGGCGCAGCTACCATCGCGGGTTTTATGACGCTAATTTTCACGGCAGGAACTGGGAGGCTATCCGCAAGCGTTACGAACCTCTGCTGGATGCTGTGGAGACGCGCGAAGAGTTTGCCACGCTGTTGCAGATGATGGTGGGCGAGCTGGAAGCCTCGCACTCGGAAGTATCTCCTGCGCCTGGTGGCAACCCCAGCCCGGTAACCCCTCACCTGGGCTTCACCTTCGATTACAGCTATGAAGGACCGGGCATCAAGGTGGGCAAAGTGCCACAGGGCGCGCCCGGCTCGTATCCGCAAACGCGCATCCGCGAAGGCGAATACGTGCTGGCGATTAACGGGCAGGACGTAACGCTTGACGAGAACCTGTGGAGGATGATTAACGACAAGCAGGGACGTGAGTTCGAGTTTCTGGTCAACTCCAGACCGAGTAAGGATGGAGCGCGGGTGGTAAAGTATCGCGTGTTGAGCAGCGGCGAGTGGAGCGACCTCATCTACCGTAACCGTATCGAACGCCTGCGCAAGTATACCGAAGAGAAAAGCGCGGGCAAAATCGGTTATGTGCATATCTCGGGCATGGGGTTTGGCAACCAGGTGCAGTTCGAGCGCGAGGTATATGAACAAGTCATCGGGAAGCAGGCGATGATTATCGACGTGCGCTTCAACGGTGGAGGCAACATCTCCGATACGCTGGTAGACTGGCTGGAGCGCAAACCGCATGGCTTTTATCGCCCGCGCGACGGCGCTATCGAGCCCGCACCGAGCCGTGCGTGGGATAAACCCATCATCGTGCTGATGAACGAGCATAGCTATTCCAACGCCGAGATGTTTCCGTATGCCATGCGAGCCAAGGGGTTGGCGAAGCTGGTGGGAATGCCCACCCCCGGATACGTCATCTGGACGTGGGGTCTGCAGCTGGTAGACGGTACGGGCGCACGGATGCCTCAGAGCGGAGTGTACCGTCTGGACGGCACACCGATGGAAAACGTCGGCGAGAAGCCGGACGTGCAGGTATGGATGTCGCCAGAGGACTGGCTGGCAGAGCGTGACCCCCAGCTGGACAAAGCGATAGAGATGCTGATGAGATAGATTGCGTGCTACGAGGCGCGCCTGTCAAACTGCTAAAGACGCGACGCTAGCACGTGGAGGTGTACAAAATGAGTGAACAGGCTATTGCGGCGCCGCACTATTCTATCAGCCAGCATGACCGCCAGGTGCTGCGCGAGCTGGCGAAGCATATAGCGGACATAGCCGCACGCCCTGAAGAGGCGCAGAAGCGCGAACTCTGGTACCGCCACAATGCGTTGGAGCCGACACGTCCTCTGGTCTTCTGCGACCCCGAAAACGGCTGGAACGAAATCCTGACGCCCGACGTGTTCCTGTGTGAGGGGCAGCAGGCGCGCGCGTGGGAATGGCACCTGAGACGCGAGCTCTTCTGGGGCGAACAGATGCGCGACGACAAGGTAATAGAGCCCTATTTCAACGTCGGGTACGTCTATACCGAGACCGACTGGGGCTTGCGCGAAACTCGGATCGGCGGGCAGGCGGGCGGCGCGTGGCGATGGGAAGCTCCGCTGAAAAGCTACGACGATATGGACAAACTGCGCTTCCCGCAGATAACGGTGGACTATGAGGCGACGGAGGAGCTGCTCGCGCTGGCGCAGGAGACCTTCGGCGACATCTTGCAGGTGCGTCTGAAGAGCAGCTGGTGGTGGTCGCTCGGCATGACTCAAACGCTGGTATACCTGCGCGGGCTGGAGCAGGTGATGTACGACATGGTAGACTGCCCCGACGGGGTGCATCGGCTGATGGCGTTCCTGCGCGACGGACATGCCGCCCGCGTGGATTTTCTGGAGAAGAACGGTTTGCTGTTCCTGAATAACGATGGCACCTATGTCGGTTCGGGGGGATTCGGGTGGACGCACGAGCTGCCTCAGCCTGATTTTCAGGGGCACGTGCGCACCATCGATATGTGGGGCTTTGCGGAGAGCCAGGAGACAGTTGGCGTCTCGCCCGACATGTTCGAGGAGTTCATCTTCCCCTACCAGCGGTCGCTGCTGGAGCGGTTCGGGCTGAACTGCTACGGCTGTTGCGAGCCGCTGGACAGCCGCTGGCATGTCGTAGAGAAGTTTCCGCGCCTGCGGAGGGTGTCCATGTCGCCCTGGGCGAACGTGGAGGTGATGGCGGAGC
>JANWYZ010000220.1:0-261 GCA_025054895.1 bacterium
GGGCTATCGTCCACGCTCTGTCGACGCTCCTCCAGCACCACATCGCGCTCCTGGTAGAACTGACGCCACACGGGGTTGCTCATCTGGTCGGCTTGCAGGCACGCCGCCAGCTCGATGCGGTTCGCGGGCACGCTGACGGTGTACACGGTCACATCGTTGGATGTCCAGGCGTTGGTGCCCGGGCTGCCCGCGCGCTCGAAGATGCGGTCGTACTCCTGCGGGACGAGCCACTGACTGGCTTGTTGTAACAGTTCCTGTTCG
>JANWYZ010000220.1:271-5226 GCA_025054895.1 bacterium
TTGCCGTAGTTCGGCGATGCGTCCTTTATCCGCTTTATCACCTTTGGCGCGTTCCGTTTCCAATTCGTCATGCAATCGCTCTATCTCGTCCCAAATCGGTTTCTCCTTCCCGTAGTCGCGCGTGCCTATAGTGGTCGTGCCTTTGAATAGCATGTGCTCTAGCATGTGAGTGGCGCCTGTCATCCCAGTAGGCTCGTCCACTCCTCCCACGCGGTGCAGGATGTAGAAGGCGCAGGTAGGCGCTGCCTTGCGCGGCAGGATGAGCACGCGCATCCCGTTGGCGAGGCGGTGTTCCACTACTCGCTCGGCGAATCCCGTTTGGGCGTGGGCAAAAATGGGAAGAAACAAAAGCAGCAGGATTATCGCTACTACCATCAGCATACCTCTCCTCCTTCCAGCAGCTCCTGTCGCAGTTGCCACAGCACCTGCGTGCTCTTCATTTCCCTATCCAGATGGTACCTCAGGTGCAGGTGCACAGCGCGTTCCAGCTCATCTGCTGCGGGATCGCCGGGGAAGTGTGCTTGTCCGCCTGCATTCAACACGCGCCACGTAAGCCAGGCCAGTCGGGATAGCTTCAGCACGCCGGTCGCTGTGTGTGCGCATGGGGCGCACAGCGCTCCACCTGCATCTGTCTGGAAAGCAATCTGCTCGCCGTCTACCGGTCTGGCGCAGCGTGCGCAGGTGTCCAGCACCGGCGTATAGCCTTGCTGTAACATGAGCGCGTTCTCGAAGAGGCAAAGCGTCCACATCGGATGCTCGCTGTTCTCCAGGTCATCCAGCACTTTGGACAGCAGGACGAAGAGGGCTTCGTCGGGCACACCTTCTTCCAGCAGGCGGTCTACCAGCTCACAGGCGTACAACGAGGCGGCGGCGTTGACCAGGAGGCGGTGCAGACGCGCGCGCGCCCGTTCTACGGAGGCCTGGGTGACTATCCAGAAGGTTCTGCCTTGCGCGAGATGGAATCGCGCCTGCACACAGGTCTCGGTGGCGCCTGCCAGTTTACTGGTGGGCTTGCGCGCGCCCTTGGCGATGGCGGAGAGCTTGCCCATCTCGCGCGTGAAGAGGGTAAGCACCTTGTCCGCCTCGCCCAGCGGACGCCTGCGCAGGACGATAGCTTGCACCGTGACTGGGGGCAACTATCCTTCCTCCTCCAGCTGCTGGAGCAGGGCGACACCGCTGCTGGTACCCAGACGGTCGGCTCCCGCCTGCAACAGCTCCAGCGCGAGGCTGAGCGTGCGGATACCACCCGCTGCCTTCACCTTCAGGTGCGGTGGTGCAGCCGCACGCAATAGTCTTACGTCTTCAATGGTGGCTCCGCCCTCGCCGAAGCCGGTGGAGGTCTTCACGAAATCTGCGCCGCTCTCTGCTACCGCGTGCGTCGCCCGAATCTTCTCTTCCAGCGTCAGATAGCAACACTCGATAATCACTTTGAGTACCGCCGCCGGCGTTGCCGAACGACATAGGGAGGCTATCTGCTCGATCTCATGGCGCACGGTGCGCCAGTCACCCGATTTGAGCGCGGGAAGGGCAACCACCATATCCAGTTCGGTCGCTCCTGACGCCAGAGCTTGCTCCGCTTCATAGAGCTTCACCGACGGCATGTTCGCGCCCAGAGGGAATCCTACCACTGTACCCACAGCTACATCGCTACCTTCCAGATAGCGCACCACGGTTTTCACCCAGCACGGCTGGATACACACACTGGCAAAGCGGTGCTGTAACGCCTCCTCGCAGAGTCGCTCGATATCGGCGCAAGTGCTGGTAGCACGAAGCAGCGTATGGTCAATGCGTTTTGCCAGGTCTTGACGGTTCATCCGGATCACGCTTGCCCCATGATTGAAGTTATAGGCTGCGGTGATAGTAAATCCACCTGTGCAGATTGCAAAATCTGCGAACGCAGGTTTCTCCGCCTCATCGCCCCGCCATCTTAATCGGAGGTGACGGAGAACTACCGTTGAGCAGACACCAGTATTTTCGCACAAGCTGAGGAGAAATTCAACACGCCGCCCCCTTGCTGTTGTGTGGCGAAGTTGGTACACTGGTTTGCGGGGAAGCAAGCAAGGATGAGAAAATACCTGCGAGAGCTGGACTGGGCAACCATACTAATCGCCTTGTTGCTGTGTGCGGTAGGGCTGTTGATGATTTACAGCGCACGGCGTGCGCAGGGAGATGGGCTCTTTTTCGTGCGCAAGCAAGCTATCGCAATGGGCATCGGCATCGTGGCGATGTTCGCTATCGCCTATTTTCCGATACAGACGTGGCAGCGGTGGACCAGATGGTTCTACTGGCTGAACGTGGGTTTGCTGGTGTATGTAGACTATTTCGGCAAGACCACCAAGGGGTCGCAACGGTGGATTCCTCTGCCAGGTGGGTTTCACCTTCAGCCTTCAGAGCTGGCGAAACTGTTTGTGGTCCTGACGCTGGCGATGTGGCTGGCGCGTCGCGAGGATAAACTACGCAGCCCACGTACGATGATCGAGTCGTTGCTGTACATCGGATTGCCCGTGCTGTTCATATTCAAACAACCTGATCTGGGCACTTCACTGGTGGTGATGGCGATATGGTTCGGGATGATGATGTTAGCCGGAGCGAATCTGAGGCATCTGGGTGTGGTGTTGCTGGTAGGGCTGGCGGCGTTTACAGCTTTGTGGCACCTGAACGTGCTGGAGGAATACCAGAAAAACCGCCTTATCGCCTTTCTGAACCCACAGCGTGACCCGCGCGGCTCGGGTTACCATATCATTCAGGCGCGTATCGCGGTGGGGTCTGGGCAAGTGTTCGGTAAAGGACTATTCCAGGGCACTCAGAACGAGCTGCTTTTCATCCCGGAACAGCACACCGATTTTATTTTCACGGTGGTGGCTGAAGAGACGGGCTTCGTGGGGAGTTTGGCTTTACTCTCAGCTTATGCGTTGCTACTATGGCGGTTCTTGCGGCTCGTCTTGCAAGCGCACCGCGTCTATCCACGCCTGATCGCGACAGGGATTACCACCTTCTTTGCCTACCACATTATCGTCAACACAGGGATGGTTATCGGCATCTTGCCCGTCGTGGGAGTATGGCTACCGTTTGTGAGCTTTGGCGGCACGGCGGTCATCACCTGCTTCCTCGCTTTGGGCTACATGCAGGCTATCCATCGGCAACAGTATGAGGTGATGTTTTAGATAACCTCTGCAACATCTGCTGGTATTCCTCCAGGGTGTTCATCTGGTGCAGAACAGCATCCGTATCCACTGGCACTTCATGCACCGCGCTTGGATGCAAGTGCAGCAAGGTATTCAACCCTCTGTCCGTCGGCAACCCCAGTATCTCCTCCCGAAAACAGGAGCTGAACAGCACCGGATGCCCGCGCTTGCCTTCATAGGTGGGTACGATGATGCTGTTGGGGTGGTAACGGAAAGCATCGATCACCGTGTCATGTACCGAAGTGGGTATCAGCGGCTGGTCACCCAGCGCGAACAGTACCCCGTCTACGCTCTGGTTCATTTGCGCCAGCGCCCACTGCACGGAGGAGATCATCCCTCTTTCCGGGCGAGGGTTGACGATGACCTCTACGGGGAGATGTTCTATCAGCGCGTAGATTTTGGTCCACTCGTAGCCCAGTACTACCACCGTGTGCGCGACCTGCGAAGCAGTCACATTGCCGACAACCGTTTCAATCACGGTGCTGTCGCCAAATGGTAGCAGCATCTTCGGTCGCCCCATGCGGGTGGACGCTCCTGCTGCCAGAATAACCGCAACGATTTCCATCTCGTCGTTCCTCCAGTATTGGCATTACGCAGGTGGAAGGCTGTATCTACACGGGGTGTGGGTGTGACCACTCGAGTTCGATACCCTGCGCCTGCAACAGGTTTTGATATTCCCTGAGTAAGCTCTCCTCCTCGCGCACCTGATGCGGCTCCACGTTTTTTTGCACGCAGAACGCCGCCAGCAAGCCTGCCGCCTCGCCAATATTCCACTCCACCGGATGCAGTCGGAAACAGCCGTTGGTAATGTGGGTGACACCGATGTTTTTACAAGCAGGCAGTAGATTGCGCATGCGTATGGGTAACAGCGCACCCAGAGGTATCTGAAATGGCAACGCGCCAATATCGATGTAGTTCGCGCCGTTGGCGCTGGGGTGCAGGTCAATCCGATAACAACCCACGCCCACGCTATCGGCGAAGGGCTGCGCCCTGTCCGCGCCCGGATTCAGGTGCGACGCCACGTGGTGCTCGGTGACAGTGAAAACCGCGCGGATGCGTCGCGACTCGCGAATGTAGGGATACATTGCCAGTCCGTCGTCGGTACCAGTAATATCGGGGCGCAGATACAATCCGGGATAGCCTGTGCCTCCGTCTGCACGCGGCGCCTCTGTCTGCAACCAATATAGCAGGCTCAGTGAGAGCTGCTTTGCCTCCATCAGTCGCTCCTGAACCACCTCTTCAGGTTGGTCGATAATCGTACCTATGAAATAGTCGTTTTGCGGCCAGTTCACAATGGTGACCTCATGCGGAGCAAGCTCAGGCGGATAGTGTTCACGGCATACGATGCGCCGATAGGTGAATAGCGCGCGATAGGGATTATCGGTCTCGTGTGGGAACAGGAACCAGCGCCTCTTCTCGAGCGTAATCGGATGAGCAGTGTGCCAGCTGAGCAACCTGTCGGGCCAGAAGGAGGGTTGGTACTCGCGCCAGCGTTCGTACTGGGCAGGTTTATCGATAACATGTTCGCCCTCAGGGTCGTATGCCATCGCAAAGCACCAGGTGATGCCCTGCACATTGTCAGGTTGCGCGTCGCCCTCTACTGCATGAGGCTCTCCTGTTTCCCCCTGCGACTCTGCGCCAGCGACATACTCGGTTCCTGTCATCGGAAGCAGGTCACCCAGCTCGGTGGCGTCCAGTACGTACCGTGCGTGGATCACCTCTTCCCGACCCGTTCGCAGGTGACGCACGGTCACTGCAAGCACTTTGTCG